>JBMOLK010000244.1:0-6496 GCA_049325575.1 Bacillota bacterium
CCAAACGGAAAAGCTGACAGAAAAGCACTTCCGGAGCCTATAGGAAGTATAAATACAGGCACGGAGTATGTTGAACCCACAGGGATAATAGAAAGGAAGCTGGCTAAGATTTGGCAGGAAGTGCTGGGAGCTCTGAGAGTAGGCATAAATGATGACTTTTTTGAGCTGGGCGGCGATTCCATAAAAGCAATACAGGTAATTTCTTTGCTGGCACGGGAAGGGATAGATATAGAGGTTGAGGATATTCTTGTATACCGGACCATTTCCCGGATACTTCTTAATACAGATTATAAGAATAACTTAAAAGAATACGAACAAGGAGTGGCAGAGGGGAGCTTTGGCTTTACTCCTATAGTTCAGTGGTTTTTCAGCAGGGGATTTAGTAACCCGGGATATTATAATCAATCGGTCTTACTGGAACTTAAGAAGGATATAGATATTACAAATCTTGAAAAGGCTTTTAAAAAAATAGTAGAACACCATGACGGGTTAAGATTAAATTATTCTCCTGACACAAAAGAACTGTATTTTAATAACGAGCATTTACATAAGGGATTTAAAATTGAAACCTTTGATATTTCCGGGCTAGCGTTAGAAAAACAGGAGCAGGAAATGGAGAGGATAGGAGTGAAGCTTAAGTCTGAGTTTGATATAACAGACGGACTGCTTATTAAAGTTGCGGTTATTAATTTTGGTGTAAGTGGTAGGAAGCTGCTTATTACGATACATCATCTGGTTATTGACGGGGTTTCCTGGAGGATTATACTGGAGGATTTATATACAGTATATACTTCCATAGAGAACCAAAGAAAGGTTATTATGCCTAAGAAATCAGCTTCCTTAAAGGAATGTTATGAAAGAATGAGAACTTTAAAAGACAGCCCGAGGCTGCTGGAAGAAAAAGAATTCTGGATTAGCAGCGACAGTGTTGGATTTAAGCTTCCCGAAGATTATGAAACACTGGACTGGAGCATATCTGCAAGGGCATCGGTAAAAGGAAGACTTGGCAAGGGTGAAACTGCAAAGCTTGTAAAAGAAGCACATAAGGCTTATAACACCTGCGTAGAGGATCTTCTTCTTACAGCTCTTGCGAAAACAATAAATGAGTGGACAGGCTCACGTGAAATGGTAATAGAGATGGAAAACCACGGACGGAATATAGATGGCATAGATGTATCAAGAACGGTGGGGTGGTTTACAGTTATGTATCCCTTAAGGTTGGAGATCACCCGGGATAACACAGGGGAGCAGATCAGGGAAATAAAAGAGCAGATAAGAGAAGTTCCCGAAAACGGTATAGGGTATGGAATCCTGAAATACCTTGGGGGAGATATGCCAGAAAACAGGGGAAGAGTGCCGGAACTTAGATTTAACTACCTTGGACGTTTTGATAAAGAAGCAAATAATGATTTTTTTGCCTATTCCGATTTGTACAGCGGAAGCGATACATGCTCTACCAACCCTATTACAGCCAAATTAGAGATTAACTGCATGGTGGTAAACGATGTATTTGAACTTGATATATATTTTAACAAGAAGACATATAAGGAAGAAACCATACTGAATCTTAGAGATAAATACCTTGGAAACCTTATGGATACGGTATTTTACACGACCACAAGTGATGATGTTTATTTTACACCATCAGACTTTGAAACACTGGATATTAACCAGGAAGATCTGGACATGCTGTTTGATTAATACTTCTTGTGAAATTATGACTTTGGATAATTAACTTAAGAGTAATTCCATTACAAATTAGCATTGCACTGTTGATATAGAGCTTTATCTGCCTTAAAGGGGAGGGGCATTTTACATATGAGTACTAAAAAGCTTGATAAGAAAAACATTGAGGATATTTTGGCACTAACTCCAATGCAAGAGGGTATTCTCTTTCATTATTTGAGTAATCCCAAAAGCAAGCAGTATTTTGAACAGCTAAGCTTAAGGCTGACCGGGTCGGTAGATATGGATGTGCTTAGAAAGGCTTGGAATTTCGTGGCTAAAACCAACGAGATCCTAAGGAATGTTTTCAGGTGGGAGAAGCTTGAAAAGCCGGTTCAAATAATTCTAAGGGAGTATGAAATTCCAATAAGGGAGCATGACTTTTCCGCGCTCCAAAGGGACGAAGGATTGGAGCGGCTCGATGATATAAAATCAAAGGATAGGGACGAAAATATAGACATAAGTACCGAACCTTTCAGAATAACCTTGTGCAAGCTGGAACAAGACAGGTATGAGATGGTTGTATCCAGCCACCATATATTATATGACGGTTGGAGCAACGCCATACTACTTAAAGAGTTTTTAGAGGCCTATCATACATTCTATGAAGGGCAGGAGCCGGTAAGACCTGTTAAGAACAGGTACAGGGAATTTGTAAAATGGCATCAGAGCCGGGATTTGGAAATACAGAAAAGTTACTGGAAAGAGTATCTCCAGGGGTTTGAGAGCAAGACACTGCTGCCCTATGACAGAAAAAAGCAGGGAGATATCAAGGAGGCGGAAGTTTACACGTATACCTTTGACAGGGATGCAGCAGAGAGAATCAAGGATTTTGCCAGACAGCGGAAGGTGACTACGGCGTCAATTTTATATGCAGCCTGGGGAGTGCTGCTTCAAAGATACAATAGTACTGATGATGTAGTCTTCGGTACAACCGTATCGGGCAGGACGGCGAAAATCAAGGATATAGAAAATATTGCAGGACTTTTTATTAACACACCACCTCTAAGGATAAGGCTGGAGTCAGGTCAATGCGTATCCGGACTGCTTAATGAAATAGAGAGATCCCTTAGGGAGCGGGGACAGTTTGAAGATACACCGCTGACGGACATTAAGGCATGCAGCTCCATGGACAGCAAAGAGACGCTCTTTGACTCCATAATGGTAATTGAAAATTACCCTCTGGACAAGCAGTTGAGCAGTGATGGCAGCCATATAAAAATCGAGTCATTTTCAATGTTTGAGATGACAAACTTTGATATAGCAGTTGCAGTATCAGTATTTGAAGGCGTAGAGGTGAAGTTTGTCTATAATGGAGACATATTCTACCCTGAAACGATAGAAAGGATGTCAGGGCATTTAATAAATATTATCAACTGTATGATTGGAAATCCGAACATTGATGTATCAAAAATAGACATTTTGTCAAGTGCTGAGAGGGATTGGCTATTACAAACCTATAATAATACCACTTCTTTGTACCCGCGTGACAAGACACTAAGCCAGCTGTTTGAGGAGCAGGTCAGGAGGGTTCCCGATAACACAGCACTGGTATTTGAAGGTGTTGAGCTGACATACAGGGAACTGAATGAAGAGGCCAACAGGTTTGCAAGATTCTTAAGGAAAAAAGGAGTAGAGGCAGAGAGTATAGTAGGTCTATTAATGGAACGTTCCTTCGGTATGATAATTGCAATTCTAGGTATTCTAAAGGCAGGCGGAGCATATCTTCCCATAGACCCCGATTATCCCTTTGAAAGGGTTGATTCTATTATCAGTGACTCTGGTGCAGGGCATCTGGTCACAAATATGGAGCTTAGCCGCAAGCTTTTACCTGGAGGGAATGGAAGTTTAGAAGGTTCTTCTGCCCAAATACTTCTAATGGATGGACCGGACAGCGATTTTAGCCGGGAAAGTATCCAGGATATTGAGTGCATAAACCTGCCCTCAAGTCCTGCGTATGTAATGTATACATCAGGTTCAACCGGTATGCCCAAAGGTACGCTTACTACACACTATAATATCAGCAGGGTGGTCAAAAATACCAATTATATTGATATTACAGATAAGGATATTCTTCTGCAGCTATCCAACTATGCTTTTGACGGTTCTACTTTCGATATTTTCGGAGCTTTACTAAATGGAGCGAAACTTGTCCTTGTCAACAGGCAAACGATTCTGGACATTATTGGGCTGTCTAACTTAATTAGAAATGAGAAGATAACAGTATTCTTTGTGACAACAGCTTTGTTTAATACTCTGGCTGATCTTAATGTTGAATGCTTTGAAAACGTCAGAAAGGTACTCTTTGGAGGAGAAAGGGTATCTGTGCCTCACGTGAGGAAGGTATTGGATCACGTGGGACCAGGCAGGGTAATACATGTATACGGTCCAACCGAAAGTACGGTTTTTGCTTCATACCATTTTGTGGATAGGGTGGATGAGGAAGCGGCTACTATACCAATAGGAAAGCCTTTATCCAATACACAAATATATATTGTAGATAAAAACAATAACCTTCAGCCTTTTGGAGCACAGGGAGAACTGTGCATTGCAGGAGACGGACTGGCAAAAGGATACCTAAACCGGCCTGAACTAACAGTGGAAAAGTTTGTCCCAAACCCCTTTGTAGTTAAAAGCGGACAGGAAACTTGGGACAACGGAAATCAACGGGAAGATAATCGCAAGTTAATGTATAGGACCGGGGACCTTGCCAGGTGGCTGCCTGACGGAAGCATCGAGTTCCTGGACAGGATAGACACCCAGGTGAAGCTTAGGGGATTTAGGATAGAACTAGGGGAAATCGAATCACAACTGCTGGAGTATGAGGGTGTGAAGGAAGCAGTAGTGTTTGCTAGGGAAGATAAAGAGGGGAACAAATACCTTTGTGCATACTTCACCTCACAAAGTGAGATTGCTTTGTCAGGACTTAGGGAGCGCTTGCTTGGAAAGCTTCCGGCTTATATGGTGCCATCAAGCTTTGTAAGGCTTGAAAAGATGCCCTTAAATTCCAATGGAAAGATAAACAAAAAGGCTCTACCCGAGCCCGAAACGAATGAAGTCAAAGGAAAGAACTATATAGCTCCGGGGGGCGAAACAGAGGAAAAACTGGCTAAACTATGGCAGGAAGTGCTGGGGACTCAAAGGGTAGGCGCAAAAGATAATTTCTTTGAATTGGGCGGACACTCCCTAAAAGCTACCGTTCTCGCTTCACGTATACACAAGGAGCTCAATAAGTCAGTCCCTTTGGCACAAATACTCAATACGCAGAACCTAAGGGAGCTTGCCGGCTATATAGATGGTGCAGAAAAAAACATATACTCCCAAATTAAGCCTGTAGAGGAAAATCAGGATTATATAAAAGGCACATACCCTAAGGGCGTTTATCCTGCATCATCCTCCCAGAAGAGAATGTTTGTACAGCAGCAGTTTGAAGGAATAGGTACAAGCTACAATATGCCTTTGGCAATGACTATAGAAGGCGGACTTAATCCTGTAAGAGCTAAGGAGATTTTGGAAAGTCTTGTGATGCGGCATGAACCTCTTAGGACATCTTTCGAGATCTATAACGGAGAAATAGTTCAGAGGGTACATAAGGATGTGAATTTTAAGATCACTTGTTTGGAGTACGGGGGGGAAAATGCGGACAGCATACTTAAAGAGCTTATAAGACCCTTTGATCTGGATAAAGCCCCTTTGATCCGTGCTGCAGTGGTGAAGGTCCAGGAGGGCAGACATATTCTCCTCCTTGATATGCACCACATAATATCAGATGGGGTTTCAATTGCTGTATTGGTAAAGGAATTTGAAGACCTTTACAATGGAAAAAGACTGCCTGATTTGAGCATTCAATACAAAGATTTCTCATACTGGTACAATAAACTTCTTGAAGGACCCTCCATGAAAAAGCAGGAAGAATACTGGGTAAATGTTTTAGATGGAGAGATTCCTGTCCTTAACATGCCTTCAGATTTTAACAGATCGGATAACAGGACTTTTGACGGGGATATTGTAGAGTTTAGTTTTGGAGATGAGACTTCTTCTCTACTCCATACTCTTGCTAAAAAGCACGGGGTAACGCTCAATACGCTGCTTCTGTCCCTTTACACTGCTCTTTTATACCGGTATACCGGGCAGCAGGATATTAGTGTAGGTTCGCTGGTAGCCGGAAGGAACCATCCTGATGTGGAAAATATGATGGGGATGTTTAATAACTTCCTTCCTATAAGGAATAGGTTTGACCCTGACAGCACTTTTGCAGAACTCCTTGATTGTGTAAGCAGCACAGTCTTGAGGGCATACGAAAACCAGGACTATCCTTACGACAAGATGGTGGAGAAGCTGGCCGGCAGGACAGAGCGCTCAAGAAACCCGTTCTTTGATACCATGCTTATTTTGCACAATGAGCTGGAGCAAGATATCAGTCCTGTAATACATGGGCTGTCCTTTAACATGTATAAGTTAAATTCCTGTACATCTAAACTGGACTTTAAACTGGATGTATATTTAAATAAATCAGGTTGTATGGAATGTACGCTGGAATACAATACGGGACTATTCAGGAAAGAGACCATTGAAAGGCTTGCAAAGCACTTCATAAACATAGTAGATGAGATAATTCAAAGGCCTTGTAAGAAAATATCAGAAATAGAAATGCTGACAGAAGAGGAAAAGAATCAGATACTTTTTGATTTTAACAATACAAAGGCCGGATACCCCATGGACAAGACAATCCCCCGGGTATTTGAGGAGCAGGTGGAAAGGATGCCTCATA
>JBMOLK010000245.1:0-6431 GCA_049325575.1 Bacillota bacterium
TTGATGATGTTGGATTTGGAATAAGAATTGATGAGTTAAGAAAAGAGGGTTACAAAGTATTTAACGGAGGTTCGTTTACAGATAAATTAGAAGCGGATAGAAACTATGGCTCTAATTATGCAAAAAAAATCATGGATATTAAAATTCCAGAAATACATGAATTTAATTGTTTTGACGATGCGAAAACTTTTCTCGAAGGAAAAGAAAAAAAATATGTTCTCAAATTTAACGGTATAGCAGCTAATCAAAAAGAAATGCTTTACATTTCGCAATTTAACGACAATAAAGATATGCTCTCGATTTTGGATTACTATAAAACGATATGGAGGGATGAGTGGGGAGAATCGAACTTTGTTTTGCAGGAAAAAATAGAGGGAATCGAAATTGGTATTAGCGCATATTTCAACGGAAAGAATTTTGTTAAACCTTTTTATCTCGATATGGAATATAAACACTTTCTTGCTGGAGATACTTCTATCTATACGGGTCAGGAAGGAGAAAGTCAGTTGTACACAAAAAAGAAAACCAAACTCTTCGATAAAACATTAAAGCATTTGGAAGACGATTTGAGAGAAGTAAATTACGTTGGTTATGTGAATGTGAATGGTATTATAAATGATGATGATCTTTATTTTCTTGAATTTACAATATCTCGCTTTGGTTATAATAGTGTTTCATTAGAAATAGAGAATATCAAAAGTACTATGAGATTTACTGATTTTATTATTGGATTGTTCGATGGAAAAGATGATTTTAATATTCTACTTCAGCACGCGGTTGGAACGCTTATTCATGTTCCACCATATCCTTACGAACAGAACTACGAATTTCTCGGTAAAGGACTTCCTGTTTTTTTTGAATTTGAAGATGAAAGTCAGTTTCATCCCCACAACGTAAAATATGATGTCGAAAGTAAAAAATGGATAACTGCGGGAGATACTGGTTATATATGCAGTGTTGTCGGGACAGGTGAAACTGCTGAAGATGCAATAAAAGATATGAAAGATAAAATAAAACAAGTTGTAATTCCTAAAATGGGATATAGAAATGATATAGGTTTGCGTTGGAATAGACAATCTCCGCTATTAAGAAAATTAGGATATGTATAAGGTCGAATATATGGTTAGATACGATGTCTGCCAAATATGTGGAAAAATCTTGGAAGGAAGAGAAATAAAAAAAGCGGTTGATAAAGATGGTGAGGAATACGGTATATTCTGTGCAAAACACGCTGTAAGTCTTTATCGCAGGGGGTTTTTTTCGAGAGATTATTCGCATATAACAAGACGATAATAAAAATATATATAAATATAAAATGTAGTAAATTAACGTATGGTTGAGAATTTATCTTCTGATTTTGTTTATGATGAAAAAGAACGAATAACATTAGGTTGGGTTAGTGTTGAAGCAAAGGATAAACAAGAGGAAATAATTAAAACAGATGATTTATATAAGGCAATGCTTCTGACACAGGCGGAAAAAGGACACATATCTATTAATGATGGACATTCTAATCGTAGTATAGGAAAAGTAGTTTCATTTCATATAGAAGAGCATCCGCAACTAAAAGTAAAGGGCATAAAAGCAATATATAAAGTTTATTCTACGTGTCCTTATGAAGATAAAGTATGGCAAGAAATAAAAAGTGGAAAAAGAAAAGGGTTAAGTATAGGTGGACTCGCTTATGGAAAAGAATACGAAAAAGATGAGAATGGAAAAAACATAAGTATTCCTATTGATTTGGCTCTTTTCGAAATTTCCTCTGTTGAAAATCCTGCAAATCCTTATGCTATAAATGAAGGTGTTAATATGTTTGCGAAAGGAGAATCAAAAATTGAAGAAGAAAAAGTGAAGGCTGATTTTGAAGAATTAATAAAACAAGGTAACCCGTGGGCCATTTGTTCTGCGCAAGTAGGTCGCGAAGACAAAGCAAAATATGAAAGATGCGTCCTTCATGTAAAAGAAGGATTGGGTATGAAAAAATCTGCTGATGAAATTCAGAAAGAAGTGAAAGAATTATTTACAGGTGATATTGTGGAAGCGAATGAAAAGGAAACTCCTCAAACATCAAAAGAGGATGAGTTTAGGAGAATAGACGAAAGATTTGAAAGAATAGGTGAAATTATTAAAGGAATAACTTCAAAGTTGGAAGCTATTGAATTAGCGTTGTCAGCTAAAGAAAATAGCGAAAAAGAAACTGTAGAAAAAGAACATGTTATAGAAAAAGAAGGACCTAAAATAATTGTAAAATCCGAAAGACCTGTTGATACTGCTGTTTCTGATATTGAAAAAGAAGATATTGCTTACAGAATAGCAAAGGGAGAAAAAATAGATATCCACAAAATTATAGATGAAAACCAAATGAAAAAAGAAGAAGAAATACGAAATTTCTTCAAAAAATGAAGAAGGTGAAAATATGAGTGCAACTGGATATATAAGAACTATTGAAGATTTAGAGAGATTGTATTACACAAAAGCAGGTATGCATCTTCTTGGGGAAGATGATGTAGTGTCCGTTATAGCAAAGGCAGATGATCCTGTTAAAACGACTACAACTGGTGTATACAATGCTATATATGGAGCACAAGCATGGGCGCAATTAAATATGGAAGCTAATGCGTGGGGGGTTCTTCCAAAGTTACCTTGGTCAAGAAGTGGTTGGAGAGTAATCACAGATAGAAGTGCGGGATATTCTGAAACGGGAGTAGCTGAAAATGCAACTTTACCTGAATCAACTAAACCAATCTTTGCGCAACTTTCAACAAAGCCAAAAACCATGGCAAGTATATTTGAGGTTTCAGAAACTCAGGAATATCTTACACAAGTAGATGATGCAACTACAAATATGGAGCAGCAAAGACAATATAAGATGAGAGAACATGTAGAGGCTGCAAATGTTCAGCTTCTCGGTGATTCTGGAACTGTTGCTGGTAATAATATGGAATCGATAGATCGAATTGTCGGTTCTAATAATGAATTAGTTAATGCAAAAGATGCAACAGGCGCTGTATTCGACGCCAACGATTTAGATATATATGGGCAAGATAGAGATGCTGGAGCAAGTTGGGTAGATGCACAAGTAGTTCACAATAATGGTAATCTAAGAATATTGACAGATGATCTTATCCGTGATGTGATGTATAAAACACAAAATGCTGGTGCTGAATCCACTTTTTTCTTGACAGGAAATGACACTGCAAATGATATTACGGGACTGTATTCTTCTCAGGTAAGATATATTGGAGAAGCAACAGTATCTGGAAGTGTGAATGGTGTTCAAGTTACTTATGGAAAAGAGGGTATTGCAAGTGGAAGAAGAGTATTCACAATATACGGATATCCAATAATCATATCCAAAAATACTGTTACAGATACTTCTTCTGGTAAAAGTAGACTTTATTTATTGGATGCAAGTAATCCTGAGGGATACGATTTTTCAAGATTATTTATAAAGGTTGCAAAACCAACACAGTACTTTGAAGCTGGTATTAATAGTGGAACTCCGTTTGCAATCAATAAATTCAGCGATAAGGGATTGTTCAGAACGATGAGCGAAGTAATCTGTACCTTCTTCAAGGTTCAAGGAAAAGTACGTGATTTGGGATAATCAAAGGTGATGATGGTGGCGTTTGCATATAACGTAGCTAAACGTGGAGTTGCTGGAGATTTAAGGTATGTTCTTGTAAATTATACAAATGGAGTTGCTGATACTGGTGGCGTTATTTCGTATAAAGGAATAGGCATACGATATATTTATTTTGCAGGACCAACTACCGAAGTAAGTGAAGCTGCAACAACCGTAAAAGTAGAAAAAAATACTGGTAGCGGAGGAGTTGAGAATGGTAGCGTGAAACTTACAACTGTTGCTAATGAAGATGGCACGGTTTTTATCCTGGGTATTTAACTTAAGTTATTTTGTTTTTTTTAGACCGTTGCAGACCTCTGCGGCGGTATAGAAACTTAAAGTCAAGGTGAAAAAATGGTAGGAACACACAGACCAACGGAAAGTTTGGATGCTAAGAAACATGGGTATTTTGGGGGTACTAATTTCTTTTATATCAATTACACTATTACTGCTAATTATGTTAAAGTTCCTTTTACGTGGCTTAATCCTCATACTGAATCATCTGCGAGTTTATCCGCTACTCGTTCAAAAAGAATAATGTTAGTTCCGCCAATTACTAATACAGGAACTGTGTCTTTTTCTTTTGATTGCGTAGATGTTCCTGATGCTCCTTTATGTGAAGATGCTGGTATTGCTGGGAATCTTAATGGCATCTATAAATATAAGATAACTTTTGTTACGGCGGAAGGAGAATCTCTACCAAGTTCTGCAAGTGCAGCTGTTACTGTGATAAATAAAAAAGTAAATGTAACAATTCCTCTTAACACTGATCCAACAAGAGCAGTTACGTCCAGAAAACTATATAGAACTGTTGCTGGGGGTTCAGACTATTTTTTGGTGAGTACTATTGCGAATAATTTGGATACAACATATTTAGATAACGTGGCCGATGGAAGCCTTGGTGGAGCAGCTCCGACGATAAATACAACAGGTCAGCTTGCGGGGGAACTTACACCTGGAGAAGGACCAACATTAGATGGAGTTTCTTTTACCGCTATATATATCAAAGGAACGGCAGGCGATAAAATAAAGATTTGGGCTTGGGGGTGAAATGAATGTCAAATGTAAATATTCAAACTCCATTTAAATTTACACCCGAAGGAAAATTGGAAGTTCAATCTGAAGCTACAATAGTTACTGGGGATCTGGAGATAGGAGCAGTAGAACTTAAAGATGCAACAACTGATACTCGTGCAAAAGTAAAATCTGATGGAACAGATAATGCAGTTGTTGTTATAGAAAACTCTTCAAACATTCTTGCTAAATATAGGATTAATGATACGGATACTGGTTCTGCAACAAAATATTATGGCTTTACTGATAGGAATGGCGCTTGGTATATTCTACGTGAAAGCAATAATGGAAGTACATATCGGTATGCTTGTGGTACAGTATTTTACTCTGATAATTGGAATAGTAGAACAACATTAGGTTATACGCGTTTTGATGAGGCATTTTAATGGCAGATCATATAATTAAAATTAATCCTGTAACAGGAGAATTTAATTTAGCTTCGAATGTCTTTGTTGGAAAGGTAGTTCTTGAAACGGATTTGCCAGCAGCCGCAGAAGATGGAACATGTTATGTGCAAACAGATGGAGATTATATTCGAATGTATGACACTCCAACAGGTACGTGGAAAATATTCCCATCTTTAGGTGGGCCAGTTACTCCGCATCCCCTTTTAATTAATTCTATTCATAATGATACAGAAACCAATGCACCTATATTAGGAGACTTGATAGTTGCAAATGCAAATCCATTATGGAGTAAAATATCAGGAAATATCAGTACAACGAAAAAATATCTAACTCAAACAGGAAATGGTACAATTTCTGCACTTCCAGTATGGGATACATTACCAATTGGCGTATACAATGAACTTCCGTCTGGCGTAATTAACGGTACAAATAAAATATTTACAACCATAAATAATTTTATTACAGGAACAACAAGAGTTTTTCTAAATGGATTAAGACAACAGAAAGGAGACGGTAAGGATTATATAGAGTCAGGAGTAAATGAGATAACATTTACAGATGCGCCCGTTACAGGCGATATTCTTGTAATAGACTATAATAAATAAAGAAGGTGATATCGATGGTAGTAACAAAAATAGATGGACATAGGCAAGTAATAGCAGATACAATAACTAATGCAGAAATTAATGCCGCTGCAGCAATAGCAACGAGCAAATTAGCAGAAGGTGCTGATTTTATTCAGCGAGATGGTTCAGTTGTTTTTACGGCTGATCAATCGCATGGTGGCTTTAAGATTACTAATTTGGGTGCGCCTGTTGATGCGAATGATGCCGTAAGGAAACAAGATTTAGATGCGGTTTCAGCGGGATTAGATCCGAAAGCTTCGGTTCGTGTAGCAACAACTACTGCTGGGATATTGGCAACGGATTTTGAAAATCTTGATGTTGTGGACGGGGTAACTCTCGCAACGGGAAACAGAATCCTAATTAAAAATCAGGCTGCTGGAGCTGAGAATGGTATTTATACAGTTAATGCTACTGGTGCGCCAACAAGAGCAACAGATGCAGATAGTAGTACAGAAGTAACACCAGGAATGTTCTGTTTTGTTGAAGAAGGAACTGCAAATGCGGATAGTGGGTGGGTATTAGTTACAGATGCACCTATTACACTTGGAACAACTGCATTAACTTTCACTCAATTTACAGGCGCTGGGCAGATAATTGCGGGTAACGGTTTAACTAAAACAGCAAATACGATAGACGCAGTAGGAACAGCAAATAGAATCGTGGTAAGTGCAGATGCAATAGATATTGGTTCTGATGTAT
>JBMOLK010000246.1:0-6418 GCA_049325575.1 Bacillota bacterium
AACTCTCTAATAAAATTTATTAGAAAATTTAATTAGCTCATTTAAATTACCTTGCGTTTCGCAAGTTCTCAAATTACTTAACGAGTTCCATTCTCATTATCTTACACTGTTCACTTTTCAAAGTCCATATGCCGCTTGTACGAGGCGTTTCAGACCTCTTACCAGAGCGACTTTTATATATTACCACACTGTCTTCTCATTGTCAACACTTTTTTAAATTTATTTATTAATTCATTTTGTGCGACATCGTTTGCGACAGCTTTAATAATATATCACCTGCAGCTATATCTTTTCAACTATTAATAAGTATCGTTTTACATAATTAATCGAATGTATTCGGTTAATCCTCATTTATTCTCTGTTATAAAACATTATGATAAATAATTCGTAGTTTTTAAATACATTTTATATTATATGAAATAAATTAAAATTTGCTACTTGCTGATTAGAGATAACGAACTGTAAAGCTAAACATATAATTCGCTCCGCTAATTTGATACAAATGGCGAGCTCATCAAGTTTATCTACTTTTACAGTTCGATCTCTTTAAATCCTTCATTATAATAATAAAGCCTATCATTAATCAAATAATTCTACAATATTTTCTACCTTTTTGCCATTTCTTGATGTATAATATATAAATGAATATAAAAAATTCTAGCGTGTTATATATCCTGGTTCTTTAAGGATTAGCAAATGAAGTTGGTTGGTCTGTTAAATTATAATCATAATAATTAAATAAATGTACGTACAAGGGGGGTACAAAATGCACACAACTCTTAACATAAGAACTTTGCTTGAAATTATCTTAAGCGTCACAAAGAAAAACGCAAACATCCTGGCTGAAAGCTACTTATTAAAAGACAAATCCATTATATCCAAATGGAAGAACAACAGCGTTATTCCCAGAAATGATGATTTAGTGCGGGTTGTAAAGTTTGTACAAAACGAAACAACTGTTGCCCAAAGAAGAATAATCAGGGACAGGATAGAGGAGCTAATAAAAAGTGCTCCTATTAAAAATGAATTAAAAAATATCATTATTAATACCGAAGATTTTGGAGAGTTTCTAAAGGAAGTATTTACTGTATCAATTTCAAAGGAAGGTAATGATCCTGCATCTCAAGACTCCGCTATAGATGAAACACCGGACTCAAATTTATTTACCGGGCCTTCTGAGAATAAGAGCGGTAGATATAAAGGTACACTGGAATTTGATCTGGTAATCCCGGAAGGCGGCTCTGTGAAATCTTTAAACTTCTTTGATAAACCAAGTATAGAATTTAAAGGTAAAGTTAACCTGAACCCGGAAAAAAAGCTGATAAAAGCAGCCAAGTACCTTAGATCCACATCTGTTTTAGGTGTTGTCTTAATATGCATTGTTTCAGGAACATTAATGGCCTATTCTACCGGTACTAATAGAAAAGACGTAAAAGTCTATAATACAAGGCAAATTGAAACGCCTAGTGAAGCAGCTGTACCAGTAATAAGCGTAACAAGCTCTCCTGTTCCCACAGTAATACCTTCTCCGGCACCATCACCCGTGCCCGTACCTACTAAGGCAGTGGAGGAAAGTAAGCCTGTCAACGATGCAAAAGTAAATGGAACTCAAAACCAAACCATAAATAAATCAACAACAAAGATCAGCAATAAAACAACAAACAATAATGTAAACATTAGTGGGAATAACAATATTTATTTTCAAGGGGACGATAACGCCATAAGTATTGAAATTAATTAACATAAAATAACATAACTTATAGAGAATATATGTTTAAAAGGAAGGTTAGGGATAGATCTTTTATGAAAAAAAAAATTATTATCTTATTTATAGTCTTATTGCTATTTGAGGTGTCTTTTTTTGAAGCCAGTGCTAATGATGTAAGAGTAGTTGTAAACAGTGTAAATATAAGCGATGCATCCCCAAAAAAGATAAACGGGGTAATATATGTTCCCGTAAGACCGGTTTTCGAAGCCCTTGGGTGGAAAGTTCAATGGAATCCAGTAGATAAAACAGTAATCTGTACCAGTGGTACAAACAGTATGGAGTTTAAAGCAGGAAGCAAAGAATTAAGTAACAACGGCCAATATTCCATTATGGACGAGCCCTTGTTGGTGGTTAACAACAGGTGTTACATACATCAAAAATACATTACACAACAGTTTGGAGTAAAAGTAAGATGGAATAAGAAAGACAATGTTATAGTTGTTTCCGATAAGGACATAAGCAGTGTTACTATTAATGGAGGAAGTAATATTGTTATAGTTGGAGACGGGATCATTGTAAACATATTTGAGCCCTCCAGCAAAGAAACTTTGAACGATATGATAAGTTATTCCGACAAACTTTTGGGCATAAACCCCAGTGAAGCACTTTCCAAATATAAAGAGATTCTTGAAAACATAACACAAAATGATACGCCGGATATTTATGCACGTGTTAAGAACAATATGGGTAATGCCTACAGTATATTGGCAGAATTAAAGGATACAAAAAGTAATATCCTTAGCGCTATTGATTCATACCAAAATGCTGTAGATTTCTATAAACAGTATGAAGATGCTGCCAATTGCAGTATTATGCTCATTAACCTGGGTAATGCCTATAAGATTTTAGCAGATACAACAGGTGATAAAACCTATCTACTACAGGCGGTTGATAATTATAAAAAAGCTCTGGACTACTATAAACCTGAAGCATATCCTATGGACTATGCTCTTGTCCAATATAACATGGGTATAACTTATAAGCAGTTAGGTCTTGAAGAGCTGGCATATTCATGTTGGGAAAATGCAGAGGATGTATATTTAAAAACTCTTGACTTAAGCAGCCTGGATAGTAAATCAGAGCTCTATGCCATGATAAAGTATAATCTGGGCAACATATATTATGCCTTTGAAGAGATGTCGCCCGGAAAGTATGCAGAAAAATCAATAAATTGTTATGAAGATTCTCTAAAAGTTTGGTCTGCAGAGAGTTATCCGATGAATTATGCTAATGCACACAGGTTGCTTGGCTATGCGTATGTAAAATTGTATGAATCCGGAAAGGATCCGGACAACCTTGACAAGGCCAGAACTTTATATGAAGAAAGTCTTAAATTCTACACTATAAGCCGGTATCCCCTAAACTACGCAAAAATAAATTATGAGATGGGTAATCTTTATACTTTATTATCACAACATAAAGATAAGGAAAAATCCCTTGCAGAGTCTGTTTTGGCTTATGAAAACAGCTTAATGGTATTTAACCCTTCCGACTATCCGAAATATTATAATCTTGCACTTGAAGGACTAAAGAAGGTAGATAATTCTTCTGCATCTAAGTATATCAGGGACGAGAGCACCCTAAATATGCCCCCTGTAGACGCTTCAAAAGACCTTAAAGTGGTGATAAACGGGCAATCCATAAGCTGTTCCGTATCTCCCCGTATCAAAGACCAGGTCCTCTTGTTACCAGTAAGAGAATTATATGAGCTTTTTGGATTTACTATAAAGTGGAACGGTAAGGATAAAACGGTAACATGTCATAAAAATAATGAAACCGTGGTTTTAAAAGAGAATAGCTCTATGGCAACAATAAATAATACAAGTGTAAAGCTTTCCTTCCCTGTGACCATAATTGGCGGAAGAATTTATGTTCCTGCTGAAGTTATTGAACAGAGTTTGAGCCTTGATATTAAATATACAAAAAAAGATGAGACAGTGTATTTCTGGAGTAAAAATAATTCCAGCTTTTCCGTATCCGGCAGCAATAATATTGTCATTGACGGGAACAATATAATTGCAAGTATAATCCAAAAATATGACCCTGACAAAACAAACCAAGCTATTACTGATGCAGATGCTTTACTTCTTAATAAAAATTACTTGGGCGCAATTAAAAGCTACGAGAAGATTCATAAAAATATATCCAGCGCAGAAAATCCTTACGAGTATATGCATGTTATGATTAACATGGCAAACGCTTACACGGAACTGTCTTTTATAATAAATAAGGAAGAAAACGCTCTAAAAGCTATCTCCATTTACGAAGAGACACTTGAGAAAATTACAAATGATACATCAGCGTCAAAACGGGCTGATATCCATAAGGGTATTGGTAATGCGTACTACTATTTGGCACAAGTAAGGGACATGGAAAAAAACACTTTAAAAGCGATTTCTGCCCTGGATGAATCTATGAAGTTCTATACTAAAGAGGACTACCCTTATGATTATGCATTAATGCAGGATATTAAGGCATGGTGTTACCTTACACTGGCTTATGTAAAAGACACTCAGCAAAACTTTATAAATGCCTTAGAAGCCTGTGAAGAAGCCCTCGATATATTCACTCCTGAAAAGTATCCAAAGGAACATGCTGTATCTAAGAACTCCCAGGGAATTTTTTATACCGGTTTATTTGGAACCACTGGTAGTCCGCAAGATGTAAAAAGTGCTTTTGCTGCATTTAAAGATGCACTAAAGTTTTTTACATTTGAAAATGACCCTGGTTTCTACTCTTACATACAGTTCCATCTTGGAATAGCATATGAATACTACTCTTCTTTACAGCGCTCTAAAGAAAACTTTGAAGCAGCTATTAAAGCATATAATGAAGCTTTAAAATTTTATACACTGGAAAAAAACCCGGTTGGCTATGCAGTCTCACAAAACCGTATGGGGCTAACCTATCTAAAAGCGGCGTATCTGTCAGACGGTACAGCTAATGCACAAAAAGCATTAGATGCTTTTAATGAAGCATCCAGGGTATTCACTATAGAGCAGCAGCCGGTCAATTATGCTTTTGTTCAGTCAAATATAGCAGGTGCATACAATATTCTGGCAAAAGAGAATTATACAGAGGAATACTTTATAAAAACAATAACAGCTTTTGAAAATGCACTTAAAATTTATACCGTCGAAAAATACCCTGTAAATTATGCAGATACAATTATAGAACTGGGTAAAGCTTATGCAACAGTTACAACGCCGGATACTGCTGAAGAAAATCATATAAAGGCAATACAGTGTTACGAGGAAGCATTGAAAATATATACAGTTGAAGTAGACCCTATAACGAACGCATATATACAGACATACCTGGCACTGTCTTATAACGGCCTTGCCGAAGTAGGAAAAGACCCTAGGAAAAATGCTACTGCTGCTATTGAAGCGTGTAATAACGCGTTAGTGTATTTTACCTATGAAAATTTTGATTATTTCTATGCAACGACCCAAATTAGGCTTGGTACAGCATATTACCTACTGTCAAATGTAGAAAATAAAGAGGAAAACTTATTAGAAAGCATAAAAGCATCTAAAGAGGCTCTAAGGTATTTTACCATTGATAACTCCCCTTCAACATACGCAGATATTCGTAAAAAGCTGGGAGACAGATATATCTACTTATCAGATATACAGCAGAAGGAAGAAAACATAAAGCTTGCAGCCGAGTGTTATAATGAGGCTTTAAAGTTCTACACCATCGATAACAACCCTTCTGTTTTTCAGGAGATAATGGAAAAACTGAAAGCAATCAATAATTAATTGGATCTTTGTTTACTCGGTGGGGGCACTGCAATGTCCCCATCGTTTTTTTAACCTGTTAGCATTCCAAGATATAGGAAATATCTTATGTTTCTTCTTATATATATCTATCCACCCAAAATCTTATGTATTAAATAAACCTTGCCTCCCCTATTTCTCTTGTTATTCTGTTTTCAATGTTCCCTTTGGCATAGACATCAATACTGAAACAAAAAACAGATATAAGCATTACAATACCTATAAACGCTAATACTAATATCTTTGATTTCATTTCCTTTTACCCCCGTAGGAATAGTTATGTAATGCTTATTCTCTATAATTAATTATAAATCAATGACAATAGCTGTGAGTTGAATATTGTTGAAAGTTAGTTGAATAAAGTTGAAATTTTCGCCTTTGTAAAAAAACCTCCCATGGTGTTTACCACAGGAGGTTTCCTTATTTGATTTAAAAATACCAAATCAACGTGTTGCTGCTGCTTACCATTGGATCAATACTCCAGGTAAACTCATCTTCTTCTACCCAATATCCTTAAGATAAAAAGGAATAGATTTACAAAGTCCAGGTAAAGTGTCAATGCTCCAACTATTGCAACGTTTCTCTCTTTTTCAGTACCTGCATAGCTTGCATGGATATTTTTTATCTTTTGAGTGTCATAAGCTGTAAGCCCAAGGAAAACAGCAACACCAACATAAGATATGATCCAATAGAGAGTGTTGTTGTTTAAAAACATGTTTATGATTGAAGCTATAATAAGTCCCACCAGACCCATAAACAGTATTGTCCTTAAAGAAGTCAAATCGGTTTTTGTAACAAGTCCGTAAACACTCATGAATCCGAAGAACCCTGCGGTTATAAAAAATGTTGTTGCAATTGATGTTCCTGT
>JBMOLK010000247.1:0-6290 GCA_049325575.1 Bacillota bacterium
CAATAATAGGAGTATGTCTGTTTGTAATTCTTTCTTTACTTCGTATCATACTTGTTAGTGTATAGCCATCCATATCAGGCATTTGGTTATCCATCAGAATAAGATCAAAGATTTCCTTTTCATATTGTACCATGGCTTCTTTCCCATTTGATGCAACATGAACCGTGTACCCTCTTTGCTCAAGTGTTTTAGTTATTACAAACCGGTTAACTTCGTTATCTTCAACCACCAATATGTTCAAATCCTTGGTCCTGGTAATGCTTTTATCCGGTTTATTTAAAATTAATACACATTCATCTTCTTTCAATTCACAATTATTTTTTCTTAATGGTATAGTAAAACTAAATGAACTTCCCCTTCTCTCCATACTTTCGACCCATATTCTGCCGCCCATTAGCCTAACTAACTTTGAACATATTGATAAGCCTAAACCTGTTCCGCCATATTTCTTTGTAATTGTACTATCAGCCTGTGTAAAGGATTCAAATATTATTTTCTGTTTTTCTTTAGGAATGCCAATACCTGTATCGGATACAGTAAAACATAAAGTAACACTTTCATCACTATAGTCATCAACTTTTATAATTACTTTTATTTCACCGGATTCGGTAAACTTAACGGCATTATTGACCAGGTTTATTAGAATCTGCTTTATACGGTCAATGTCCCCTATTAGGTTGTCTGGTACCTCCGGGCTAACATCATATGTTAATTCAACGCCCTTATCACAGGCCTTTATAGAAAATATCCTTAAAATGTCGCAAATATTGTCCCTAAGAACAAAAGGCGCTGGAATTATTTCAAACATACCTGCTTCTATTTTTGACAAGTCCAGCAAGTCATTTATAATAGACATGAGCGATTCTGATGACTGCTTTAAAATATTAAGATATACCGACTGCTCTTCACTTAGTTGGGTTTTTGAAAGCAATTCGATTATTCCAATTATTCCATTCATTGGCGTCCTTATTTCGTGACTGATGTTGGCCACAAACTCTGATTTTGCGTTATTGGCAGCTTCTGCAGACTCTTTGGCTTCAGTAAGCTTTGTATTTGATTCCAAAAGCAATTCCTGATCTCTTCTATACCTTAGGGCAGACTTAATTCTGGCCAATACCTCATCCTCTATGATTGGCTTTTTGACATAATCAAAGGCTCCTAAATCAAATGCTTTTTTAACATCATTGCTTTCAGTTTTTGCAGTTATCATAATAATTGGAATGTTTTTTATGTCAGGCTGGCTTTTTATGAGCTTGCAAATCTCATAACCATCAATTACAGGCATCATAATGTCCAGAAGAATAATATCAGGTTTTAAATCTTTGATATACCTGATTATATCAAGTCCATTATTCTTTGAATATACTGTGCATCCTTCATCTTCAAGTATCTGCTTCAGCAACCTAATGCTGTATGGCATATCATCAACGATTAAAACTTTTATATTCATAGTTTTCATCCTTATAGAGTTAACTAGTGAAATATCATATTGTTGAAATTGCCGAAAGAATGACAGAAAAAAAGTTTAATATATTAAGATTATATACTAAGACTCTCACTAAGAAAAGTATTTAGATAAAAGCTCTTTATTGGGAATTGGTGATAATATTCACTTGCCATATAAATCAAAATCTGGATTTTTCATAATTATACGGAATACTTGTTCCGACAATTACATCTTCTATTTTTTCGATTATAAGCCAATCATCCATATTACTTTGACGGTCAAATTCTAATGGAGTTATTTTCTTAACATTACTAAATTCAGCTAAACAAATACATTTCTTGTGCCATCTCGCTTTTTGTTTTTCTGACAAATTAAGTTTATCCTGGTTTTCTTCCAGCACTCTATTAATTTCTTCTTCTGATAACTTTACGTAATTTTGAACACTTACAACAGTAGCAGTGGCAGATACTTTCCCTGTACCTTTCTTCATGAAGTATAACATTTCACCCTCAAAGACTCTGCTATGTGGTATTTTTCTACCTGCTGCCGATCTGATAACCATAGTTTTAGTTCCATCAAGAATCTTCTCCAAGACCTTTTCTTTATCATCACAATAAACCAAATGTACCATTTTGATTCCTCCAATATTTTGTAATCTTAAATATTCTATACTTTTTTTGTGATTGGCACCCATACTTCACACTTATAATCCTCTGCCTGTTGATTTCCATCTGAATATACTTCTATATCAGGTGCATTGGCATATTGATACCCTGATGTTGGCAGCCACTCTGTCACAATACGCCTTTGCAGGTTTTGTAGTGTTTCCGGCAAGGGTCCTACTGATTCAAAAATTGCCCAGGTACATTCAGGAATATTATAATCATACATTCCATCAGGGGCCTCTTTGTCTGTAGCTGCTGCAATATAGTAGTCAAAGTCTTTACCGTTCATACAAGTGCTAACACCTAAAAGACCGAATGGCTCTTTGCACATCAAAGAACATATTACAGGAATCATGCCATTCTCCACCGTCTTTTGCCAAAACGCTGGTACTGCCACAAAATTTTCCTCAATGTTTAGTTCGAAATGTTCCCTTACACCAACTACTCTAAAAGCTTCTTTCTTCTCAATTCTGTAATTCATTTCTGTATCTCCTGTTATCGATATTTTGAAGCTGATTGGTGGAAATGCCTTCAGTTTTATACCGCTAGACCTTGCCTCTGATGGTGAAATACCATGAATACTTTTAAACGTTCTTGTAAAAGCAGTTGGTGAATCATATCCATACTTTAGTGCAATATCAATAATCTTAATATCTGTACTCTGTAAATCAAAAGCCGCTCGTGTCATCTTTCTTCGTCTAACGTATTCTGACAGAGGGATATTTGCAATATAGGAAAACATTCTTTGAAAATGAAACACTGAACAGCAAGCTATTTCAGCTGCTTTTTCAAGTTCTATACCCTCCTCTAAATGTTCTTCCATATAGTTAACTGCCTTATTTAATTGCTCTATCCATTCCATTTAATCAACTCCTTACGATAAAAGTATATCTATTTGAGCTAAATCAGTCCTCTCATCTTCTGCACAAAAGAGAGAAATATATGGAAAATCTTTACTTTGCTATCTTAAACAACTACAAATTACAATAATGGGAGCCATGGGATTTTTAATATCATATGGTTTCTATTTAATCCTATGAGTTACCACATTGTTTCCTCTGGTTTTTAATAAAACTTATTAACATAGGTACATCATTTTTTGTTATATTTTGTAAGTCATAGTGCCTTGATGGAAAACTATTTTCCATGTACCACTTAAGAATTTCCATAATGTTCTTTGTTTACACCAATCCAAGTAATATAAGCAGCATCATCAATAGAAGTAAAGTCTTTAGAATATCTTACTATAGTATAATATACTATTCCACTCTATGGAATAATAATGTAATTAGCACCCCTTAGTAACAAACCATATAGTACTTTTTAATATTACAAATCTCTAGTCTTTCAAAATGGAACAAAGTGAAAGCCAGCGTTTTTAGGCGCTGGCTGATAACATTTCCTTATAGGGCTTAAGCAAACTATCCGTTTTACGAATGGTAATGATTAAAATGAATTAATAATTCTCAAGATATATCTTTTTAGCAATGTCAAATCTGTAGAATCAACTTTTCCATCACTGTTAACATCGGCATTGATTAATTGATTTCCAGTAAGTGTATTTATACGGAGAATATGCCTTTTTAATAATGTATAGTCAGTTGAATCAACTCTTCCGTCAATATTAATATCTCCCTTACTACCAGAACCAGATGGTGTAGGCTTTGGTGTCGATGATGGTGACGGTGTTACAGAGCCTGATATAGGTTCTCCATATACAATGCCTCTCCCGTTGGTTCCAACAAAAACACGCCCATAAACTCTTAGATCTCCTGTAATTGCGTAGTTTATAGAACCATACTGGTGCTGGTCGTCATTCACTCTCACCCAATTTTTAGCCATATCATCAGAACGGTAGACAGCGTATAAACCATCTGTTTCACCGGTGATATAAATAGCAAGATAATCTTCTCCAGCTTTAGCTTTACCAAATCCAACTACGTCACATCTTGTAATGCCGTCAACTTTCTGTATAGTTTTACCGCCGTCAGTTGTGTATGAAAGACCTGTGTAAGAACCTGGAATCCATACATGGCCTTCTTTACCCGGAACTGCTTTGATTTTAGAAGAATAAGACTCCAGACCGGTCTGTACAGCTGTAAATGTTTGACCACCATCATTACTAACATAGAAAGTACTTTCTGCATATGCATAGAATACTTTTGGGTTTACTCTATCTGAAGCAATATTTGCACCTTTCGGAAGTGTACTGACAGCTTTCCATCCACCATTTACATAACATATAACTCCTTGGCTTGTGCTCGGTGACCAGACAAATGTTGAACCATCAGCAGACACTGCAACAGTACCAGCCTGTACAATATCATCTGCAGTAGTAGAAGGGAATGTATAGCTTACATTTGGCTGAACATCTGTCCATGTTTTACCACCATCTTTTGAAATACCAATGCTCTTTTTGACCATTTCGTATTGTTCTTTTTCTTTAGTACCCACTCTTACAATAATATTTGGATTGAGCTCTGCATAGTCCAAACCTGTAGTACCTGTAAATGTAGGACCTGTCATCATACTTTGAGGACCTACTTTTAAGTCTTTATGTACGAATCCACAGATATCGTTAACACCGCTTATTAGTTCTACACCATCAATTGGAGGGCATATTAGACTTAAGACCGCAGTTTCTTCAACTCCCATTCCCATAACTTCAATATTTACATATTGACCTCTATCCCAGTCAGTCAAATTCCTTGTACCGTAAATAGTAGCCCCGGTACCGTACATCATTTCATCCGAATTAAAAGGATTAATCTCAATATCACCCATCATCCAACCAAGTTTTGGTGTAGGGTTGTCCATTACTTCGTTACCAGTTACCAATCCGCCATTAGCAGCGTTTAGCGCTCTTCCCCATGAAAGCCAGGGTGCTTTTGAAATATCCATAGTATATTTCAAATTTCTTGATGGCCATGAATCGCCAAATTCCCAAATAGAATCCCACGTTTTTCCTGCGTCTGTTGAGCGGAAAATATAGTTATCCGGCCACCATGACTGAAGTGATGTAACTATAAGCGTATCCGGATTTTGTGCATCAACACTTAAACCTGCATACCCGTACCAGTTTTCATGCTTTGGCGTACCATCCCAGTTGTAACCTGAAGGAGGGGTTATATCTGTCCACACACCCGTATTTGTGTCATATTTATAAACTGCACCGTCATCACATTGATAAGGGCCACCTCTATCACCATATGTAACATATAGAATTCCGGTTTTGCTTATAACTCCATGATGAGGTATACCAATTGTCATGGCATTACTATTATGCCTTGTAAAAGTACTTTCTGTAGGCTGACCTGGAACTGGTTGCCATGTTAAACCTGCATCGTGACTAACATATAATGGATTCTTTTTATCGGCAACACCAACATAAATGTCCTTTGTTGGTGTACCTTTAGTACCCTTATCTGAATCAAAAGTTACAAAACACAGTCCCAAATTATCAGCTGTATAGGCGTACTCTGGATCTTCAACATAATTTCCGACATTTGTGAAACTGGTAACCTTTGCCCATGTCTTACCATAGTCTGTACTTTTCCACAAGCCATTACCGCTTCTTGCTGCAAAATATAATATATTATTGCTGTTAGGATCAACCATCAAACGCTCACCAACTGAACGACCTGGCATATTTCCACCAAATTTGAATGGCAACTCTGTCCTCTCCCATGTTTTACCGTAATCATCCGAACGTAGAATATGTCCATTCATTGTTGTCCAGTCATTTGTATATGTACCAGCTGCAATATAAACTCTATTTGTTTCAACAGGATCAGTAGCTATACTTTCACACCCTAAAAGATTCCATTCATCTGGCGATACCCAGTCAGTAAGAGGCTCCCACTCTAATGTTTGCTTATTTCTTATATATGCCCCGCCCATGTCGGTACGAGCATAAACAAGACCTTCCTCAGTCGGATTATAAACAATCCCACAAACAAATCCGCCGCCGCCTCCAATTTCAACATTATCCCATTTATATGGCACACTAGGGGCTCCATTTACAGACAGAACCGGCGCAAGTAAAGAAACAGTTGTAAAAACAATAAGTAAAACAAACATTTTAAATCTGTCAATATTTCTTATTTTCATAAAAACTAACCTCCCAGACTTATATTCTTTTCTCTCATACCATTTTTAAAATTGTCAAAAGTCTTAAT
>JBMOLK010000248.1:0-18138 GCA_049325575.1 Bacillota bacterium
TGGTTGTTAAATTATTAGGATGAATAATTAAAAACTTTACATCTGCATTATCTAGTGGCAGTCCATTGCTATCAACCACTCTAGCCGTAATACTAACAATATCCCTATGGCCATAGATAGATTTGTTTGTGCTTAAAGAAACAAAGGTTTTCGGTGTTGGTGTAGGTGTTACAGTTAAAGTAGGAGTAGGAGTAGGAGTAGGAGTTGGGGTGGCTGTTGGTGTAGTTGTTGGTGTAGGCGTTGGGGTTATTGTGGGTGTTGATGTTGGTGTTGTAGTTATTGTTGGTGTTGGCGTTGGCGTCGGTGTAGGCGTTGAAGTTATTATTGGAGTTATTGTGGGCGTTGGTGTTACAGTAGGTGTTGGAGTTATTGTTGGTGTCGGAATTGGGGAATAATCAACAATCTCCAATAAATATAATTCCTTAGAGTGCTCGATATAGTCAACCCACCGTGGTACAACAATGTAATTTCCTTCCATATAAGGATGTAAAAATTGTTGTTCTGTAGTAAGTTGATATTCCTGTCCCCTTTGTAAATCGTACAAAAAGATATTAGAGTCATCACTGTTCATATAAACTAATCTGTGCCCGGATAATGACATTGGAATTCCAGGTGTTGTGCCTCTTTTGATTAATATTTCCTTTTCTGTTCCGCTAAATAAATCTCTGGCAAATACATGAACTAAATAATTCGCTTCATCAACAGTCTGCCAGATTAGATACCGGTCATTAAAGCTATAGCCCCACTCAATTACAGTATTGTTCGTTATTCTACTGGTGGTTTCAGCTTTGATATCATAAAGATAAAGATCCCTATCCCCATAACTCTGCCAAAGTATCTTCTGATTAAAAGCACAAATATTGCCAAAAGAATCGGTTAATACTTTATTATAAAACCCGGTACTGATCTGGTACATATAAATAACCGTATCATAATCGTTTATTCTATTGGTCCAAACCAGGTAATCTCCAGTTATAGCTATCTCAGGTAAATACACCTCTGTTTGCGCTATGTTCTTGACTTCCTTCGTAAACATGTCGTATAAATAAATACTGTAGACGCTCCCTTGGGACGATGGTTCATCAGCTATCCATGCTACCAAATTCCCATAGAGGTATGGCTTTATACCGTTAGTTGTTATAACTTCCTTAGCCCCTGTTGCAGGATCATAATAAAAGATCTGTGGGTAATCACTAAATACAATTTTATTTCTTGAGACCATTTGATCGTTAATATACGTATGACCGTCTTCGGCGCTTAAAAGCAGTGTTTTCTTTGCATATACATCTTCATCTGCTGCCAGGGTGTTTGAAAAAACACCTGATATATTGCTCAAAAGAAAGACCACACAAATGATAGTACTTATAAACCTCTTTTTCACTATATCTACCGCCCTTTCAATTTTCATATTTTTGATGAATTATATTTCTCGTCCACAGATAAATATAACTCGTCCTTTCCACTATTATATTATATTGGTATATAATGTATCAAGTATTTAGCATCTAACTTTCTGCTTTTCTCTAGTAGTAGAGAAAGATTTAATTTATCTGTTTTTTGCAAAACTGACATAGTAGTAGTTGGTTATTTGCCTTGGAGGAATTATATCCGACAGCTTTTTAACTGCATATTAATGACATAAGAACGTCCTGACATCATGCTTAATAGCGAAATGTTTAGTGTAACCATTTAATAAAAAAATTCTGCAAAATATGTTACTTTTATTATATGATTCTCCGTATAACATTGTAGAAATAAAAAATTATGTATTTTGGCCAAGTACATGGAGGGAAAATGGATACAGACAAAATACTTGTAAAACAAATACAGGATGGAAAAACTGAATTGTTTGCCGATCTGGTTAATAGGTATTATCCTAGGATAACTGCCTTTATTATTAAGATGAATGTTAACAGGGAAGACGCGAAGGATTTGACTCAAGATATATTTGTTAAGGTATATAACAACCTGTATAAATATAACGACAACTGGCAGTTTTCAACCTGGATATTTAAGATTGCAATTAACACCTTTAGAGATTCAAAAAAGAAAAAATACATAAAATCAGAGGATTTGGATGGCTGCTTTATAGAATCAAAAACTTTTCTGCCGGATGAGCATATTGATAACTTGTATCTAAGAGAACTTATACAAAAGATGTTTAAATCTTTAGAGGATGATGTCAAAGCAATGCTTATTTTAAGATATTACCATGAGCTTTCCTTTAAAGAGATCGGAGAGATATTTAAAAAGTCACCGGAAGCAGTGAAGATGAAGGTGTTAAGAGTAAGAAAAAAACTTAGCGAAGTATATGGTAAAAGTTTAGAGGGTGGTGAATTTTATGAAGTGTAAGTATGATGAATATTTTATTCAAAAATATAATGACAACAGCCTTAGCATTGAAGAAAGAAGCGAATTTGAAAAGCACTTAAATTTTTGTGAACCGTGTCAAAGTATCGTTTCTTATGATAAAGCTTTTCTAAGCTTTATTAAAGAGAATAAATCTGTAGGTGAAGTACCTGTGGATAGCATTCTTTCTCAAATTGATCTCAATAAGTACAAGGATTCGAAGGAAGAATACAAAATCAGGTCCTTTATCAGTAGATTCAGGCCTTCCATAAAGACTACTGTTCCTGTTTTAGCAGCAAGTATTCTAGTGATGGTTATGCTGTTAAATCCGGCTATTACCAGCACTCTTATGGATGGCGCCAAAAATATTATAAATAAGAGTGATAGAATTCAGGAAGAGGGTATCAAAGAAATATATATTCATGAAGTTGATAATAGAACTGTAGATCTTAAAGATAGACTCCTGGTAGAAAAACTAAACAAAGATGGAATTGGAGTTTCACCCTGGATTCCTTCATACGCCGATAATGAAAAGGTGTTTTTCAGAAATTATTCATCTTTAGTAGGCTATAAAAATGGTCATATATACCAGGTAGCAGATTTAATAGCCATGCAGGCAGACCACGTTCAAGGATCTGTGGTTAGTCAGTTTAAGTTTAATTCAAATGGGAGCTATCTGGCTGTAGGAAATCTAAATGGAGAAGTTGGTCCGGACGATGCATATAAAAGCCCAATATATATTTTAAATACAGACACAGGTAAGTACTATATTGTTGGGGAAGGTAACTATGCAACTATAGCGGATAGTTGGTCATTTGACGGTGATTATTATGTGTTTGCAGATAAAAATGAGCTTTCAAATATACGGCTATTTGATACTTCAAAGAAAAAGCTTTATGAGATAAAGAACCCTGGAATAAGCATAGAGAAGATTTTTGTAACAAATGGAGGAGTTATCTCTTTTTACTCTAAAGGGAAAATATATTTCCTGGATGAAAAGACATATGAAATAGAAAGAAAAGAAGAAGTGGACTTTGATCCCCTGTATCTAGATGCTAAAGGTAAAACAGCTATAGCGTTACAAAACGGCAATTTAAAAAATTATGACTACACGAAAAACAGAGTTAACATAATACAGGCTAGCAATAAAGAAAAAGATGAAATTTTTATTGAAAATAGCGATAACATATTTGTTAGTGATTACAGGTTTTTAGTGTTAAAATACTCAAATAATATAGGAGTTTATGATTTAGAGAATGATAAGCTTTGCTCCTTCTCCCCGGTAAAACTACCTTCGGATGGTTATTTTTCTTCTTTTAGAGTTTCACCTAGTGGAGAAAGGGTGTTTTTTGATGGCGGAGGTGATATTTTCTTCTTTGGAAAAGACGGTGAAGGAGTGATTGATTCACCTGATATGGACTCTTATACTTCAGCATGGATGAATGACTCAAAGATAGTATCCATATATCTACTTCCCCAGGCAGGTCTTGAACCTACAGTTGGTAACATCAAGGCAGGAGAGTTTGAAATTATATCCTATGATGTAGTTACAAGACAGAAAAGTGTAGTTTACAGCTCAGTAAGCAGTGAAGGTATGCAAAAAACAAGCAGTTTTTCTTATTTTATTAATAACACCAGCCCTGGTGACGGTGCATCAGATATAATACCGGATGACTCAATAATTATAAGATTTAACGTTGACATGGATGAAAGTACTTTAAATTCAAAGAATATTATAATATGGGATGATAGAGGATCAGGTGAACTAAACCATAAATATTCTTTTAAATACCATAAAGATATAAAAGAACTTGTAATGACCCCAAAAGAACAATTGACAGAGCTCGATACCAATGACAAAGTAGAGGTAAGACTTAAGCCCGAAATAAAAGATATGGATGGAAATAATTTTCCTGGAACATTCACCTTTGGTTTTCATGTGAGATCAGGAAATATCTATGGCAGAATCCTGGTAGATCAAAGCTGGAAAGATACTGTTGTCATAAATGACTGCAGTGTTAAGAATGGACCTGGAGAAGAATATTTAGATATAGGTAGACTTAAGTACGGAGATACAATTCATGTTAAAGGAAGCTACAACGGGTGGTACTGGGCTATGTCTGATACTGTGGATGAATTCTGGATTAAGGGTAATAATCTGATTGACTATAACTACGATAACAGAGAAATAGGTATCATAACGGCAGACCTGGTTAAAGTAGGTAAAGCAGGAGTTAATTTTAATAAAGGCAATCTTGTGTGGATTATTAAAAGGGATACAGAAAAAAGCTATGTAAGGCCTATTAGCATAGACATAAATGGAGACTATTCAGGATGGATAGATAATAAGGATTATACTTTGGACGTTAGAGATATCTACTTTAATCAGTGTTTTGTAAAAAATGCGGCAAAAGTATATAAAGAGCCTGATGAGAATTCAGAGATCAGATGGGAAGTAGACTTTGCCGGAAGAGATATTTTTGCATATAGTGCGGTTTATGATAAAACCGGATGGGTTAATGTATCTTTTATAGATCCTATGGTGGATGGCTGGGTGAAATATTCAGATATCTATATTAATTTAAACTAAATGGAACATGCCAGCAGTGACCATAAGGAAGTTTAATCCCTTTTAGGAACAAATACCATGACAAAATAGTAGTGCCGCTGAATTGGCGCTCCATAGAATCTTGTCAGATGGGGCGCCTTTCCTACTTTGGCGATAAATATTTGATTAACAAGAGTCCTAACTATATTCTTAGAATAAATACGGAATTGCCGTTAATCATAGTACTTACAGCTCTTCAATGGAAGTAATAAATTTTGAGTACCTGTAAAATGATACCCTGTACCTATTTCCTTTAACTAACTTAATCTTTGAGAAATTTCCTCCTAATGTAATAGGTATTCCATTTTCATCTATAAATGTAGCTATTGGCAGCCTGGGTTGAGCCCCCTCTGAATTCGTACCATAAATAATTAACTCATCAAGTTTTAATACAGAAGTTTCGATTCCATTTCTTTTATCTGATATATATGCTTTATATTCATCAATAAATGTAGGGGTAATATATACAGCATATAATAAAAGAGCAGCTATAGCTATTAATAGATTTAAGTCCTTTCTAACTATAAAAACGGTAACCACTGCTGCTTCTAGAAAAATAACTACTGTAAACCCAATCAATAAAAAAACCAGCTTACTGTTTATCATATAAATCTACCTCTAATAACCAAGCCAATAGCAATTTTCCCTTATCTTTTTAGCCATTGAAGTCAAATCTGTTTTTAACCCGGCCTAAGTCTGCGTTTCAATAACTAACTCAACATAAAAACTAATTATACGTTTAATTTCTTTATTAGTTCTTCCTTAAATTTATAGTGTGTAATAAAGCTCATCGTATAATTATCAAAATCAATATGTACTGGCTCAATTTTCTCTGCACTTTTACACTTTGTACAAATAGGCATAGTGATTTTAATCACTGTATACCTTCCACTGCCAAACCCATTATTCATAAGAAAAGCAAACGGACTAAAAATAAGAACAATAATTTTCACAATTGGTGACTCTTTTGAAGTTGAATGTGATCTTTTTATAATAACGAAACTATCAGATTTTTCTCCACATTTAAAACAAACATCAGGCAATGAATAGCTTTGCTTTATATCTACCTTGGTTAGTTCATGTCTTGAGCCCCCTAAGATTTGAGTATTTCTTCTACAATTAGGGCATGTTCCATCTTGTTGAGGTAATACCCTTTCATAACAATGTGGACATTCAATTATCATGGTGATTCCCCCTAAAGTTTCATATAAAGTCATATAACTTTCCTTATAATCAAAAAAAATCAAGGATCTTGTTTCAGATCCTTGATTTTTATGGTCGGAGTGACTGGATTTGAACCAGCGACCTCTTGCACCCCAAGCAAGCACTCATACCAAACTGAGCTACACCCCGATGACGGAATCTAATTATAGCACATCAGAATTTAAATGTAAATACAAAAAAATAAAAAAAATAAATGAATAAAATTTATAAAATGTGTTGATAATTAAAATAAAAAAACCAATTTTTTCGAGGAGGATATATATATGTTAAGCGACGAGGCACCGTCATTAAGTGAGCCTCTGAAGTGTGAACCGAAAAAAAGATCAAACAGGATATATAGTTTAATAATCTACTTTCTATTTATTGTAGTGGTTACCTTGGTAGTAAACAATTTCATTATATATAACTGGTACAACAATACCAGGAAACAGTTCAAGGATACTTTTCTTAGAGTACAGACCATTTCTCAGGAAAACAGTGCTTTAGAAAGCAGGAATGAAAGTCTGGCAAACGATTATACACTTTTAAAGGATCAATATACTAAAATTGCAACTCAAAATGAGGATATACAAAAAGAACTGCAAGAGTTAAAGGCAATGAAGGAAGAGCTTGAAAGGACCAATAAAGAGCTGGTGGAGGATAATATTGAACTTCAGAATTCATTAAAGCTTGCAGCCTCTGTAGGAATTAAACCGCAAAACTTCACACAGTTTGAAGGACTTAGTACAAGAGGCTCCATAGACAGAGGACAGTATGTTGGTAAGTTTTTCGGAACAGCCTATACGCCAAGTAAGGTAGAGTGTGGAAATGATAAGGGAATTACCAACTCAGGAAAGCCAATAATTCCCGGAATATCTATAGCAATTGATAAAAATTACTGGCCCTTCGGGACCATATTTTATATAAAAGGATTGGGCTACGCAGTAGCTATGGATACAGGTAGCGCTATTAAAGGTAAATATAGATTCGACTTCGCAGTATTTGACAGAGACTTTGCAAAAAAACTTGGAACAAACTATTGGGATGTTTACCTGGTTAAGCTGGGTAACGGTAAAGTGGAAGATGTTTCACTTTAAGAAAGTAGAAGGTGCTTGTGCTTTGTGCAGGCACCTTTTACTTTCTTGATTTATAAATTTATTGCAAAGTTATAAATACCAAATAATATTATTTAATCTAGAAAGAAGGAATTATAAGCTCTGTAGTAGAATAGAAGTTAGTTAAAGGCTGTTATGATACGGCCGAAGAAAACTTTTATTTGAAGGGGGTTTTAAAATGGAAGTGATAAACACTCCGCTAGGGGGCAATACTCAGAAAAAATTCACTAAGATACCGTTTAAGCTAATTTTGGGTGTAATTATTTTATTAATATTAATAATTACGTTCTTCAACTCATGGTATACGGTAAATGACCAGCAGCAGGCCGTGGTGCTTACCTTTGGCAAGGTAACAGGGATAGAACAGGCAGGTATGCACTTTAAATTTCCAAATCCCATACAGTCTGTAATAAAGGTTCCCGTACAAAAGACGCAGAAGCTTGAGCTGGGATACAGGGAGCAGGGAAAAGGTAACTATGTAGCTGTTGATGAAGAATCAAAGATGATTACCGGGGATTTTAATATTGTAAAGGTAGACTTCTTTATTGAATGGAAAATATCAGATCCGCAAAAATACCTGTTTGCTTCCATGGACCCGGAAAAGATCCTTAGAAACTCAAGCCTTAGCGCAGCCCGGTCGGTTGTCGGTTCAACTTCAATTGATGAAGTTCTCACCAGCGGTAAGTTATTAATTCAAAATGATATTAAAGAAAAACTTATAAATCTTCTTGAATTATATGATATAGGAATACAGGTTTTGGAAGTAAAGATACAAGACTCGGAGCCGCCAACCCAGGAAGTAAAACAGTCCTTTAAGAATGTTGAAAATGCCAAGCAGAGCAAGGAAACTTCGATAAATGAGGCAAACAAGTATAAAAATGCCGAACTTCCCAAAGCGCAGGCTGAGGCAGACAGGATACTTCGTAACGCCGAGTCACAGAAGGAGACAAAGATAAACGAGGCAAAGGGACAGGTAGCTAAATTTCAAAAAATGTACGAGGAGTACAAAAATTATAAGGATATAACAAAGACAAGGCTGTACCTGGAAGCTATGGAGGAGATACTTCCCGGAATTCAGGTTTATATTGAAGATGACTCTGGAAGTATTCAAAAACTTGTACCTTTAAAGCCATTTAGCCAGGAGGGGGGAAACTAGGATGAAAAAGATTGTAGTCATATCCGCTGTCATAATTGTATTTATAGTGGTATTAACCAGTGCATATATAGTCAATGAAGGAGAATATGTTTGCATAAAAAGATTTGGTAAGATAATAGAGACTAAAAGCTCTGCAGGACTTTATTTTAAAGTTCCCTTTGTTGACACAAAGTTTGTACTTCCCAAGAAAAAAGTGCTCTATGATCTGGCAGCTTCAAATGTATTAACCAAGGATAAAAAGGATATGGTAATTGATAACTATGTTATATGGCAGATTTCCGACCCTGTAGAGTTTGTAAAGTCCATAAGCTTTATTTCAGAGGCCGAAAAGAGAATTGATGCTGCAGTTTACAACTCTGTTAAAAACACCATGGGTACCCTTGAGCAAAACAGCATAATAAACGAGAAGCTCTCGGGCAGAGGGGAGTTTAATGAAGCAGTAAAAAAGGAAGTATCAAGGCAGCTTAAAAACTATGGTATTATAGTCTTTGACGTAAAAATAAAGAGACTTGACCTCCCTCCTGAAAACGAAGACGCGGTTTGTAAGAGGATGATATCTGAAAGAGAGAAAATTGCCGAGCAGTTTAATGCAGAGGGAGAATATGAAGCAAAGAAGATAAAAAACGAGGTGGATAAGGAGATAAATATTCTTATTTCACAGGCAAAGGCAAAAGAACAGGAGCTTTTAGGTGAAGGAGAGGCCGAATATATTAAAATACTTGCTGATGCTTACTCCGGTGAGAAAAAAGAGTTTTATGAATTTATAAGATCACTTGAAGCAATGAAAAAATCCTTAAAAGGAGATAAGACATTGGTGCTGCCCCTGGATTCGCCTCTAACAAAATATCTGGTAAACTCCGGTAATTAAAAAAACAATTCCAAGCTAAAAATATTAGAGATAACGAACTATAAAGATAAACATATAATTCGCTCCGCTAATTTGATACAAATGGCGGGCTCATCAAGTTTATCTACTCATACAGTTCGATCTCTATATAATATTTGATAAAACCTGTATCTATATAATAGATACAGGTTTTTTTATGGAATAGGGCAAATTTGAATATTTAATAAACTATTAAACCATAATATGATTAGAACTCAAAAAGTAACCATATTAAATCAATTTTAATAAAAAATTTAAATTTTCCTTAAGGAGTGAAATACTTGGCTGATTTTAAAAAAATAATCAAGGATTTATTTATTTTTAAAGAGCCTGAAAAAATAGAACAGTTCATTTTAAAAGAAAATGAGTCTGAAAAGCCAAAAAGTGGCGGCGGTGATAAGAAAAACGGCAATACCAAAAAAGAGAAGAAGGGGATTATGGGAAAGCTTTTTTGCAATCCCTGTTCCAACGGAAAACAAAATGGAAATTCTAAGGATAACAAGAAACAAAACAAAGAGGAATTGCCTGAAGTTAGTAAAAGCCTTTCGGAAAATTTAGAATATTTAAAGAAGACATATTCCGTTCCTGACAACGGAGACATCATTATAAGGGAATTTGACATAGTGGCAAAGGATAAAGTCATACCGGCATTTATGATATTCTTTGATGGAATGTCAGACAGGAAAGTTATAAGCGATAATATACTTCAGCCGCTGATGCTTCTTTCAAACCTTGAAATCAAGGGCAGGGAAGAGGATTTAGGTAAATTCATAAAAAATCATTTGCTCCCGTTTAACCAGATAAAAGTAACAAAGAAATTAAGCGATGTTATTGATGACGTAAATTTTGGGGGAGGAGGCCTTTTTGTTGACGGCATAGATACTGCTTTTATGTGTGATGTAAAAGGCTGGGAGCACAGAGGTGTTGACAGGCCCAATACTGAGCTTGTAATAAGAGGCCCGCAGGAAGGCTTTACAGAGCTTCTAAGGACAAACACTGCTCTAATAAGAAAGATCCTGAAGGATGAGGATCTGGTAGCTGAAAGCATTGCTGTGGGAAAAAGGAGTAAAACTCCTTGCTCTCTTATGTATATAAAGGATATAGCAAACGATTCACTGGTAGAAGAGGTAAGAAGACGTCTAAAAGGTATAAAGCTTGACTATATATTCGACTCTGGAGAATTGGAGCAGCTTTTGGAAGACAGCTCCTTCATGGCTACTCCTCAAGTAATAGCCACTGAAAGGCCAGATAGGGTTGCTTCAATGCTTACAGAGGGAAAAGTAGCAGTAGTGTTGCATGGAAGCCCCTTTGTACTGGTAATGCCCACAACCAATAATGACCTGCTGCATTCCCCGGAGGACGCGTATGTCAGGTTTCCATATGCCAATCTTTTAAGGACAGTTAGAATAGTTGCCATATTTATGTCACTTCTATTACCAGGCATTTATGTGGCAATAACCAATTTTCATCATGAAATGATTCCTACAGATCTTTTGCTTGCAATAGAGGCATCCCGTGAAAGGGTTCCATTTCCTTCGGTAGTTGAGATACTTATTATGGAATTTGCCTTTGAGTTAATTCGTGAAGCGGGTATAAGAATTCCAGGACCTATAGGACCTACCCTGGGTATAATAGGAGCTTTGATACTTGGACAGGCTGCTGTTGCTGCAAATATAGTAAGCCCCATTCTTATTATAGTAGTGGCCGTTACAGGAATAGGGTCCTTTGCAATACCGAGCTTCGGACTTGCCTTTGCCTTTAGAATACTAAGATTTGGATACATTTTCCTGGCTGCCATGTCAGGGTTTCTTGGAATCACATTTGGGCTTTTTCTTCAAGGAATATTGCTTTGTGCTGCCAAGTCCTTTGGTGTCCCGTTTATGGCCCCATTCGGCCCTAAGACCTTCGGCGGTTTTACAGACCAGTTTTTAAGAGGCCCTATATGGACGCAGGAAAAAAGGCCTGATTTTCTTAACGTAAAAAGCGAAGAAAAACAGCCTAAAGTATCAAGGCAGTGGGCGGAAGACAATAAGAATAAAAGTAAATAAAAGGAGTAAAAACAAGGGAACTTCAAAAGATTTAATGTTTTATAAGCACTAGGAGGATAATGGTGGAAAGTAAAATTTTATTCGGCAGATGGGAAGCTTCATCTATTTTGATTATTATTATGACTACACAGCTTTTCCTTGGCTTTCCCCGGTTCATGGCCCAGAGTGCCGGAACAGCCGGTTGGATATTATGCATATATGCAGCCATACTTGCCCTACTTCTTTTTCTTTTGATATCAAAGCTTTATTCAAGGTTTGAAGGCAAGGATATAATTGACCTTGCAGAGATGGTGGGAGGAAGTATCGGAAGGGCTATAGTAGGGATGGTACTGGTTATTAATTACGTATTTATTTTATCCATTGTCTTAAGACAGTTTGGGGAAGATTTGAAAATTATTGCCCTGACCCAGTCTCCCATTAGCTTTGTAATTCTCTTTTTCCTTGTTGGCATGGCAGTGGCAGCATACTTCGGGATTGAGCCCATAGTAAGACTGGGAGCAATACTAATACCAATTGTCGCCATAGGTTTTTTTATAATCATAATATCAGCATCGGAGCATTTTAAAATTACAAACATATTGCCTATACTAGGTACGGGGCCTAATGAAATATTTGTTAAGGGTATACCGAAGATTTCTATTTTTTCTGGGCTTAGTGTACTGTTTTTAATGGTACCGTTTATTGGATCTAATGGGAATTTAAAAAGAGTGGGAATAGTCAGTATTCTTATCTCTGCATTCTTCCTGACATTGGGGACTCTGGCTTACCTTATTGTGTTTCCATATCCCACAGCAGTAGAGGGTGTTCTTCCTGTTTACCAGCTTTCAAGGCTTATATACTTTGGGAGATTCTTCCAAAGGATTGAATCCTTATTTGTGCTGGTCTGGACTGGTGCAGCACTAATTTATTTAAGTATAGTACTGTTCTTTATCATATATGTATTAAAAAAAGCATTCAAGCTTAAATATGAAAGGCCTCTTATAGCCCCTGCTGCAGTAATAATATTTACATTAAGTCTCCTGCCTAAAAGCCTTATGAGTACAGTTGAGCTTGAAGCAAGAGTATTCCGGGTATTTGCATGGATAGTCACCTTCGCTTTGCCAGCAGTCCTATTACTTATAGCAACACTTCTTAAAAGGAAAAAAGAAGGGGGAGTTAAATCATGAAAAGTAGAATGAAGAAGACCTTTTTTATATTTATATTAGTATTTATGATTATAGTTCCTACAGGGTGTTTCGACAGAAGAGAAATTGACGATATGGCTTACCCTATAGCACTGGGCTTTGAAAAGGGGAAAACCAATACCCTTAGAATCACTCTCCAGCTTGCAGTTCCAACCGCTATAGGTGGAGGCGGAGGAGAAGGGGGCGGTGGAGGTGGTGGTGGAGAGAAAAGCGTAACCATAACCACTGTTGAGACTCCTACAATCTATTCCGGATTAAACATGTTAAACACCTTTATCAGCAAGCAAATAAATCTTTCTCACGCCAAAGCACTTGTCTTCTCAAGGGAGCTTGCAGAGGAAGGAATTGAGAAATATATACATGCTCTCATAAGGGGAAGAGAATTCAGGCCAAACGCCTATATTTTGGTTTCAAGAGGGTCTGCCGAAGAATTTATAAGAGCAGTAAAACCGCAGCTAGAAGCAAATCCGGCAAAGTATTATGAACTGATGCTGAGTGCATATAGATACACCGGCTTTACCGCAGACACACAGCTTGTGAACTTTTACCACAAAATGGAAAGTACAGCAATTCAGCCCATTGCAGTTTTGACTGGTCTTAGTAAATTTGAAACATCAGAGGATTTTAGCGTTGACGATTCAACTTTTAGGGAGAAGGGAAGAGCCCAGCCCTTTGAAGGTGATTTTAAAGCCGGGGACATGACCAAGGTTGGTGACCTAGAATCAGAATTTATGGGACTTGCTGTTTTTGACGGCTCTAAAATGGTTGGTGAGCTGGATGGTGAAGAAACCACATATCATCTGATGGTAGAAGGAAAATACGGGTATTCATTCGTTACAATACCTGACCCAAAGTCAAGGGGGGAGTTTGTGCTACTAAGCATTAAGCAGAGCAGAAGCCCTGAAAAAAAGGTAAAAATGGTAGGCGGGAAGCCCAACATAGATGTAAAGCTAAGCCTTGAAGCTGATATTCTATCCATACAAAGCGGTATAAATTACGAGAGTTCTGAAAACATAGATACACTGGAAAAGGCTTCAGAGGATTTTATTAAAGAAGGAGTAGTAAGATACCTTAACAGGACAGCTAAAACTTTCGGAACAGATGTATGCGGTTTTGGCATGGTTATGAAGGGAAAGTTCCTTACATGGGACCAGTGGATAGACTTTGGTTGGCATAAAAAGTACAGGGACTCGACTTTTGATGTAAACGTGGACCTCAAGATTAGAAGGCCCGGGCTGATTATAAGGACTATACCTGCTGAAGGAACTCAAGGGGAGGGAAGAGACTAGCTATGTCATTAGGAAGATTAATGGTGTTTGTCCTACTTATATGGGTCTTTTTAAAGACTGTAAGCTATGGAAAATGGACATGGGATAAGAAGAATAAGTTTGGAGCAATTATGGTTTATATACTGGCTCTTACTGCACTTATACTTCCCATATATTCCATGTATTTCAGGGATTAAAGGTGGTTTTTAAGGATGGAGCAAAAGATTACTTTTGGTAGTTGGGAGGCTGTATGCCTCCTTATTACCATGATTTCAACAAAAGCAGTATTGAACTTTCCCAGAGTTATGGCTGAAAATGGCGGAACAGCAGGATGGCTTCTGGTAATATATATTTCATTACTGGCATTTGCAGCATTTTTCGTAATTACAAGGCTGTACTCTAAATTTGAGGGGAAAGACCTTCTGGATATAGGTGAAAGTATTGGCGGAAAGCCTGTGAAGATAGTAGTAGGGATAGTAATTATTGTTTTTCTTATTATACTGTCTTCACTGATACTTAGAACTTTCAGTGAAGAAATGAAAATCATGGGCCTTACCCAATCTCCCATAAGCTTTGTGATGCTGTTCTTTGCAGTAGGAATGATAATAAGCGTATATTACGGTATAGAATCTATCGTTAGGTTTCAGGCAATACTTGTGCCTATAAGTGTCATAAGCTTTACACTTTTTATTATAGCACTTTTTCCATCGGCACATATTACCAATTTTTATCCCATTCTTGGAAACGGAGTATATGATATCTTTGTAGAGGGGTCTACAAGAGTATCGTCATATGCAGAGCTGATATTTTTATTTTTGATCCCTCCCTTTATTAAGACAGGGGAAAACTTCAGGAAGGTAGGATATGCAGCTCTTGGTATATGCACGCTGGTGCTTTTAAGCCTGACGGCTGTTTTCCTTGGAGCATATCCTTATCCTGCTGCAATTGACGGTTTTCTTCCTGCATACCAGCTTGCAAGGATGGTTGATTTTGGTAGGTTTTTTCAGAGGGTTGAGTCTATTCTGGTAGTTACATGGGCTACAATAGGCTTTATGTATTTAAGTACAGCCTTTTTCTTTATTGTGTATGTATTTAGGAAAACCTTCGATCTAAAGTATCAAAGACCCCTTATTTGGCCCTTTATTATACTGATTTTCAATATAAGTCTTCTTCCTGCCAGTCTTATAGAGACTATTGAGCTGGATACCAGATATTTCAGGAACTGGGCCTGGACTGTAACCTTTGGGTTTACTATTTTGATACTTTTAATTGGGAAATTTGTTAGAAGGAATGAAAAAACGGGTAAGAAAGTATAAGAGTGGTTACTCCCACAATTTGATTTTTCTTTCCCCCTTTGTTGCCCCCTTCAGTTTACAGGAGGGGGTTTTTATTTTTTAAATTATTTTACCCTGGTTTCAAAAATTAATAATGTTTATTTTAGTTGGAAAAGAAGGTATAATATAAAAGAAAAAATATGACAAAATTTATAAATTGGGAGGCAGCAGATGGAGGTCATCAGAGAGAAAAATAAAGTTACATACGAAGCAGTAAACGTTAGCATAATGAAGTCGGCTGTTGTATTATCTGTTATTTGCTTTATATTGACACTGGTAGGGCTTAATAATTTCTTACTGTTTCATACCCTGACGGAGATGTTTTGCTTGTTTATTGGGCTGGGTGTAGCCATTATTGCATATTACAGTAATAATATAACAATGAACGGACGCTTTTTATATGTGGGTATAGCCACATTCTTTCTTAGCATTTTTCAGTTGCTGCATGTACTTACCTTTGAGGGTGTTAAAATATTTCATTGGAATAATATAAACACAGCAGTTCAGATATCGGTTGTATTTAAATATATTGAAAGTCTTACCATATTATCTATATTAATTATTCCTGTAAGTTTGTTAAAAGAAAGAAAAAACCTTAGAGTTATAACAGCTATATATTCAATAGTTTCAGCGTTAATAATACTTGCCGTATTATACCTTGGAGTATTTCCGGACTGCCTTGACAGCTTTTCTTCTCCTACTATGTTTAAAAAGGTAAGTGAGTATATAATCAGTGGAATTTTTATTACGGTTTTATTTCTTTTAATAAAATCAAAATCAAAGATTCCTGAAAATATATATCAAATACTGCTTGGCTTTCTGGGACTTAAAATTATTGCCCAGTTATTGTTTACGTTTTATAATGAAGTAGACGATGTCATCAATATATTTGCTCATCTTATAAGGTTCATATCATTTTATGCAGTCTATAAGGTTATTGTTGAGACAAACTTTAGAAGGCCTGTCAGACGCTTGTTTCACATGCTTGACAGCACCAATAGCGAACTTAGGCAAAAATCTATTGATCTTCAAATAGCCAACAGGCAGCTAAAGAAGGAAATAGCTGATTGTATTAGAATTGAGGATCTCCTCCGTAAAAGCGAAGAACGCTACAGGCTGCTTTTAGAGTTTATACCCGACGCTATTTTCGTCCATAGTGAAAAAGGTATTCTGTTTTCCAATCAAGCAGGAATTCGCCTCTTAGGAGCTGATAGTCTGGAACAGTTAATGGAGTGTCCTCCTTATGAACTTTTACATCACAGCCAGAGGGAAACATTAGATAAAAGGTTTGAAGAAATTAAGAAGACGGACAAGAAACCGTATATTTTTGAGGAGTGCCTTATAAGAAAAGACGGAACAAGTGTTGAAACTGAAGTTATAACTATTTCGTACCCCTGCGAAGAAGAATCTGCCTATTTAAGTGTGGTTAGGGATATAACACAGAGAAAACAGGTAGAAGTACTTAAAAAAAGTGTAGACGAAAACACCAGGCTTCTAAAAGAGGCTGTTGAACTTGATAAAATAAAAACAGACTTCTTTACAGATATTTCCCATGAGTTAAGAACACCATTAAGCATTATGCTTTGTACACTTCAGATAATAGAGTCGGGAATCAGAGGTAATTCCGCTGTACTTGAAGACAGGGAGAAGTTAAGTAAGTATGTTTCTTCTTTAAAACAAAACTCTTTGAAGCTTCTTAAGACAGTGAACAATCTACTTGATATTACCAAAATCGATTCCGGAAACTTTGATTTAAAGCTGATAAATTGTGATATTGTAGAATTAGTCGAAAGAATAACTTTATCAGTTTTTGAATACACAAAGGATAGAGGTCTTTGTCTTATGTTCGATTCCGAGGTGGAGGAGAGAATCATTGAGTGCGATATTGATAAGATTGAAAGGATAGTCTTAAACCTTCTATCAAACGCAATTAAGTTTACAAAAAGAGGAGGCCGTATTGAAGTCAATATTCTGGATAAAAAGGGCAGCATAGTATTGGCGATTAAGGATACCGGTATAGGAATACCTGAAGATAAACTGGATGTAATATTTGAAAGGTTTAAGCAAGTGAAGAATACTCTTGCCAGGGATCATGACAGTACAGGTATAGGATTGTCGCTTGTAAAGTCCCTGGTGGAAATACATGGTGGTACAATTTCTGTTGAAAGCAAAGTGGGTGTAGGCACAACCTTTTATATAGAATTGCCGATGAAGATCTTACCCAAAGGCGGTGTTGAAGCAATGGAAGCTGTTTCTGAATTTGAAAGAAGTCATGTCGACAAATTAAATATAGAGTTATCTGATTTATTATAAAGTAGTTTATGGAGGTAAACTAAACTATGAAGAAGCTAATCTTAATGACATTTGCCACAGTAATAACAATAACTGCATGTTCACAGACCATTAGACACAAAGACCCTGAGGACGTAGTCGTAATAGAGGCATCCAGCTCTCCTATACTGTATTCTACACCAACCCCTTTAGAACCAACTCTGAATATTATTAATTCCAAAGGCAATACAATTATGACACGGTTTGATACACCCGAAGGTTTCCAGAGGGCTGATGCAGAGGAAGGGTCCTTTGCAAGCTACTTAAGAAATCTTCCTCTAAAGCCCCACGGTTCAAAAGTAATGTACTATGACGGAGGGACTAAAAGCAGAAATGTACATGATGCCGTTATAGACATAGATGTTGGGAAAAGGGATTTACAGCAGTGTGCCGATGCGGTAGTGAGGCTTAGATCAGAGTACCTTTATGGTAAGAAGCAGTACGATAAGATACATTTTAATTTTACCAATGGATTTAATGCTGATTACAGCAAATGGCGGGACGGCTACAGGATAACCGTTAGCGGTAATAGAGCCGGTTGGGTAAAAAGATCGGGCTTTTCAAGTGACTATAAAGTTTTCAGGGATTACCTTGACATGGTCTTTGCCTATGCAGGCACCATTTCATTATCACAGGAACTAAATATGGTCGCGGTG
>JBMOLK010000248.1:18148-50091 GCA_049325575.1 Bacillota bacterium
AAGATATGCAAATAGGAGATGTATTTATTCAGGCAAACCCCGGGCACTGTGTAATTGTTGTTGATATGGCCCAAAACATGACAACGGGTGAAAAGATATTTATGATTGCACAAAGCTACATGCCTGCCCAGGATATTCATATACTTAAAAATCCAGGTAAGGAGAATATAAGCCCCTGGTATTCCGCTGATTTTGGCAGGGTCCTTGATACTCCCGAATGGACCTTTTATAAGGATGATCTAAAAAGATTTCCGGATTAACAAAAAAGGTAATGTACCAGGGTGCAGCGGAGGCAGAACGAAAAGATTGAATATGACCGTGTTATGGTGATATAATTACTTAAAAAGTATGTGGAGGGAAACAATTTAATGAACGAAGAGCTTTTTCAGCCGTCTCTAAGTGACGGTAATGATAAAGAAACCGAAACCTACGATATTGGAAAGTTATTTTATGTTGCATTTTTTGGCGGTATAGTACCTACTGTTGTACTTAGCAGCGTATGTGCCAGAGGCTTAAAGCTAAAAAGTACTGTCATAAATTTGATGATTACAGCAGGTGTATTGGTACTTATAGTAAATGTATTCATTGCAGGGCTTTTTGTTGCAGGCTACATTACTATAGAAAAAACTTACCTACGATGGATATTCAGAATAGTAACAGTACTTCTCTATTTGGGATTTTATAAGATAATGAGTCCTAAATATAAGCAGCATATTGTTTTTGGAGGCGAGACAAAGCCATTATTAAGAGATGCTATTATATGGATAATAGCAGGTAATATTATACAATTTTTCTTATTTTCTTTTGGGGGTTTGGTGATAAATAATGTCATATGATTATTTTTTTGAAAAAGAGCTTCAAGAGGTCTATCACTATATTAATATTAGAAGGTTCAGCCATGCTAAAGACAAGCTATTTGATCTGCTTTCCCAAAATCCAAACGATGGAAAGCTTCTATATTTGTCAGCCACCTGCTTTTTCGCACTGGATAACCATGATGAAGCAATTAGATATTGTAAACAGGCACTCGAAAGCGGTTTTCCGGCAGAATCCTGCAACTATCTGCTTGGGAAAATTTATACCGGGTTAAAAAGATATGCTGAAGCTGAAAAGTGCTTTCTTGAGGCACTAAGAATAGATCCACAGGATGCGGATGTTATAGCAGCCTATGGTTATTTGATGCTAAAGACGGGGATTGATAAAAAAGCAGAACAGCTTTTAAATGAAGCAAGACGTATTGACCCGGACAGTACAGAGGTTTTACGTTACTGCTTTTATTACTACATTGCAAAAAATAAGGGTAAAGAGCGTCTTATGATAATGGAACGATATCTCCAGGTATCGGATGATGAGGTAAGCAAGCTCGTTAAGATAGGCTTGTCCGAGATTTTGAACGGTAATTATAAATCAGCCAGGGAAAGCTTCAGGCAGGCATACCTGTTGGACCCACAAAACAAGGATCTGCTTACCCTTCTTGAGGAGGTAAATACTGATTCAAATATAATTTTTGCGCCTCTTAGACTTATTGAAAAAGTTGGCGGACCGGCTGTGTTATGGGTTTCTTTTATTATAACGGCGTTGATACTAAGAGCACTCAAGCAGTATACAATTGCTTCAATTATAGCAATAGTATATATTTCTCTTTGTATATATAGCTGGGTTGCCACAGGTATCTACAAAATAATTACAAAACGGAGGCAGAGTCATGGATAAGATTGAAGTTATTCGTAAAATGATTGAGGATAACCCTTCCAACGCTTATGCATGGTATCTTCTGGGGTTGGAATATGTAGAAAACGGTGATGCAAGTGAAGCACTTCAGGCTTTTTCACAGTCACTTAAATATTCTGATGACAGTTTAAAGAGCAAAGTCTTTGAAGCCCTTTTACGTGTCACAGGCAGTAATCCTGCAAAAGATAAAAGCGAAGAAAGTAATTCCAAAATCCCTGCAATTGATACATATAAAGCTGCTGTAAATAATGATAATCTAACGCTAGATAAAAATAATGAAAAAGCAGAATCAGATAATGGTGAATACGAATACGAGAAAGAGAACCAAGAATGTGATTATCAGGATGAAGATTCTGAAGCTGAAGACTATGTCGGTTACTCTAAAGATGATAATTCGAGAGATGGAAAAATGATTCCCTTGAGAATAATATCTGGTGGGAAAGCTGCCGGGAGGACAGATGTAAGAGAAGAGGCTTCAAAGGTGGCCTTCAAAGATGTTGGAGGACTTGATGATGTAAAAGAAACCATAAGAATGAAGATAATTAAGCCCTTTGTCAATCCGGGTCTCTTTGACAGGTTTAAAAAGAAGGTGGGGGGTGGAATCTTGCTTTTCGGACCTCCGGGCTGCGGCAAGACTTTTATAGCCAAAGCTACAGCAGGCGAGTGTAATGCAAGGTTTGTACCCGTGCATATTACCGATATATTAGACCCTTATATGGGTGTCAGCTCACAGAATATTAAGGATATTTTTTCAAATGCAAGAGCTAAGAAGCCCTGTATACTTTTCTTTGACGAAATAGACACCATAGGCTTTAACAGGTCAAAGCTGTCCTCTGAACATATGCGGCCAATAATCGACCAGCTTTTATCAGAGATTGAGGGTATTGACTCAAGTACTGACAAGCTTCTAATAATCGGGGCTACAAATATGCCCTGGGACGTAGATTCGGCCTTTAAACGGCCCGGGCGTTTTGATAAAACCGTTTTTGTTCCGCCCCCGGATGAACCGGCCAGAGAAACCATATTCAAGCTAAAAATGCAGGAAAGGCCTTCTGAGAATATTGACTTTAAACTGCTGGCAAGTAAGACCGAGCTTTATTCCGGAGCTGATATTGAAAATGTTGTGGAGACAGCAACAGAGAATGTGATTGCGGAGATTATGAGGACAGGCGACGAACGTCCAATCAGAATGAAAGACTTATTGTTTGCAGTTGAAAACACAAAGCCGTCAACACTTGAATGGTTAAGGACAATCAAGAACTATGTAAAGTATGCCAATCAAGCCGGATTATATGATGATGTTGAAAAATTCCTGTCAAGACATAAGAGGATTTTAGGCTGACATAAGGATTAAAACTTAATTTGATTACACTATACACATAAAGCAGAATTAGAATTTGAATTATAATCCCAGGGGAGAATTCGCTTGAGAAGTATGAGTATAAAAAAGAAACTATACCTTTTAATTTTGATTATAATGCTTCCTATGATTACACTCCAGGTTTTTAAAATAGTAAAATCATATAATGACAGCGTAAACCATGCACTTAATTCAAATAAGGATTTTGCTGAAGCTGTAAGTGTCTCTTTTAAAAATTACCTGGAAAGGCTCAATTATCAATGGGTTTATCTATTATATCAGATCCAGAAATGAGTACTAGGGAAATCGGAGATTATATGAATGAAATAGCCCAAGTTCAACCGACAATACGTGAATACGCGTGGGTTGATACACAGGGTATCGTAATTGCAAGTTCTAAAAGCGAAGCTATAGGTATAAATATTAAGGACCGTAAATATATAAAACAGATCCTAAACGGTGAAGAAAAGGTCATATCTGATATAGTTTTATCCCGATTGGATAATAAGCCCACTTTTATTGTAGCACGTGGTATTCGTAAGGGTAATAATTTATCAGGCATTGTAATGGCTACAATAGATATTGGTGATCTGGGAAAAGTACTCCCTTCGAAAAGAACAAACTCTTCAAGTTCCTTTGGACTAATAGACGGACAGGGATTCTTTGTATACCGCTATGGTATACCGGATATTGCAAACCGTTTGGTAAAAGTAAAAAGATTGAAAGGATTATTCTAAACCTTTTGTCAAATTCTATTAAGTTTACCAGGCCGGGAGGATTTATATATGTTAATATATTTGAAAGGCAGGATAAATTGTTAATATCGGTAAGAGACACCGGAATAGGTATCACCGAGGAAAAGCAGAAAATAGTGTTTGAAAGATTCAGGCTGGTTGATTCGACACTGCAAAGAGAGTATGAGGGAAGCGGTATAGGACTGTCTCTTGTTAAAGCTTTGGTAGAATCACACAATGGAAAGATTAACCTTCAAAGCGAATACGGTAAAGGAACTGAGTTCGTTACTGAGCTTCCTGTGGTTACGTTAAATCAAGATACTCCTGCCAATAAAAATCATGATAACGGCATGGAAAAAGTGCAGAAAATCAATATTGAGTTCTCTGATATATACTCCGGCAATTAGTGTTCTTATTTCCCAGTTTGATTTTTTATCCTGTTAATCTATAATTAATCTAGAGTATGTAAAGTATTAATGAAGGGTGCATTGGTTTGGGCTTTTTTGAAGTGCTGGAAAACAGGCATTGTATAAAACTTAATGAACAGCAGAGAAATGCAGTTACTCATGTTAACGGACCAGCCCTTGTTCTAGCAGGGCCTGGATCGGGAAAAACCACCGTAGTCACCTCAAGAACAGCTTATCTGGTTCTAAAAGAAGGAGTTAGTCCCTCAAATATACTTACCATGACATTCAACCGGGCTGCTAAATATGAAATGGAAAACAGGTTTAAAAGGATTTTCGGATCAGACATTGGCAGTAAAGTCAATTTTTCCACTTTTCACAGTTTTTGCAACCTTGTGGTCCGTGACTATGAAAACCGGCAAGGTAAAAGGCTAAAAAGAATAGAAGGAAGCGAAGAAGATATAAATAAAAGATTTATTATAAAAAAGATATACCAGGAGATAAACGGGATAGGTATAAACGATGACCAGCTAGAAGATTTGATAAACGAGATGGGACTTGTAAAGAACAAGATGGTAAAAGATCTTGCGGGAATGAGTTTTAACACCAAAAACTTCGCATCTATATATAAGGCTTATGAGGATTACAAAAGGTCCAATCTTTTTATGGATTTTGATGATATGCTTTCATATGCTTACAGTATTCTAATAAAGTGCCCCGATATTCTTTCACACTATAAGGAGAAATACCGCTTTTTTCAGGTGGATGAGGGACAGGATCTTTCAAAAATACAATTTGAAATACTAAGGCTCTTAGTAAGATCAAAAGAGAATAATCTTTTCATCGTGGCTGATGATGATCAATCCATCTATGGATTCAGAGGAGCAGAACCACAGTATATACTTGACATAGAGAAGCAGTTTTCAGGCTGCAGGTTATATTACCTTGAAAACAATTATCGTTCAACAGGAAATATAGTTGAGATAAGCAGCAGCTTTATCAAGAAAAATAGTGAAAGATATGACAAAAACCACAGGACAGAAAACCAATATAAATATGACCCTTTTATAGTACAGGCAAGGGATGAGACTGAACAGCTAAAATTTATCATAGAAAAAGTAAAAGAGCATTCCCTGGATAAGAGTGGTAAAAAACTTGCGGTGCTATATAGAAACAGTCTTTCATCGGTGCCAATTGCCGACGCTCTTGACCGCAGCGGTATCAATTTTAATATAAAGCAAAACAAGCTGTTCTTTTTTAGTCATTGGGTAGTACAGGATATCCTTTCATTCTTAAAATTTTCGTTAAACCAGTGTGATGTAGACTCCTTCATGAGAATATACTACAAAATGAGCCGGTATATTTCAAAGTCAATGTTGGAACAGGCTCTAAGTATTGGCTATGAGGACTCAATTATTGACGGAATTCTAAGGGGCAGTGAAATAAAGCCGTTTCAGAGAAAGTCTCTGGAAGAGACCAGGATGGATTTTAAGAGATTGGCTAAAGCACACCCTGTTTTGGCCCTTGAATATATCGAGGAAAACTTCAGGTATTTTGACAGTGTAAGGGATTACTGTGAAAGCACGGGAATATTCTTTGACAGTCTTTACAGCCTTTTTGGAATACTAAAAACAATTGCAACAGGACTTAAAACCGTGCCAATGTTCTTACAGCGCATGGATGAGCTTAAGGAACTGCTTGATAGGGAAGGACAACAACATAAGAGCAATGTTACACTAACCACAGTACACTCAAGCAAGGGCCTTGAATATGACTGTGTAATCATGATAGACCTGGTTGATAGTGAGTTTCCAGGAAGACAGGCCATTGATATGGCTAAAAAGAATGCTAATAATTCCATGCTTGAGGAGGAGAGAAGGCTGTTCTATGTCGGAATGACCAGGGCAAAGGAATACCTGTATCTGGTATACCCAAAGGTTAGGAATGATTCTTTTGAATCAAGGTCCATGTTTATAACCGAAGTACTTGGGAGTATAAAAAGTAAGGCTTCTGACAGTATCTGTGAAGGAATGATTGTAAATCACAAGTATTTTGGAGAGGGCGTTATTGTAACTGTTCTTGAACAAAGCAATGACCGTACTATTTTAGAGATTGACTTTAAAGGCATAAGACGTAAGCTTGATCTCTCTACCTGCATAGAAAGCGGATTGCTTATATTGGGGTAGTATCAGCATCGTGCATCTCCATCTCATTTGTGAAAGGGAGCTGTCACAGTTTATAAAATAGTATACTAATTTCTAGGGAATTAAACCATAGTCTAAAAAGTATTGATTTTAGTCTTTTCAAGCTTTGCCTTTTTAGTAGGAGCTATAGATGCTGTAGCTAGACCAGATGTGGGTCTTAACAATTTTTTTTTAAAATAAATAGGAATAAAAATTATTTGGTTTGGAATCCTAATATCAGTAATCCGTATTATATTTGGCTACCAATCTATTTTGTTATTGGAGCAGATTTAAGGTTCTTTCTATTTATTTATATTATGTATTATTCTATTAGAAAGAGGTAAAAATTATGAATTATGAAAATATAAAGTTAACATCAGCTGAAATAGGTACTCTGTGGACTGAATATGTAAATGGTACAATGACAGATTGTGTAAATAGATATATGTATTCAATTGTTGAAGATGCATCAATCAAGAAAGTTTTTGAAGATGCTATTAATATTTTTGCAAAACAAAAACAGCAAATTTCTCAGTTTATCAAAAAAGATGGATTTCCTGTACCTTTAGGGTTTACGGATTCTGATATTAATATGGAAGCTCCTAGGTTATTCACAGATATATTCTGTTTACAGTACTTGCATATAATGACTTTGCATGGTTTAATAGGACACATCACTTCGTTAAGTGCTTCAACCCGGAAAGATTTACGGAAAATGTATGATTCCTTTGATAACGACGGAAAAAGAATGTTTCATCAAACTATTGAATTATTGCTTGACAAGGGTAAGTTTCAAAGAGATCCATTATTTTACCCGGATGATGATATTGAGATTATAGATAATAAAGATTTTGCAAATGGCTTATTAAAAACAAATCGAACTATAGCTGCCACAGAAATTGTAAATCTCTCCTTTAATATTAAAAAGAATATTATGGCTAAAACTCTTTCCATTGCTTTTGGTCAGGTAGTACAATCTAAAGAAGTAAGAAAATTTTTAGAAGATAGTCAAAATACAGCGGACAATCAAATTCAGACATTAAGCGAAATTTTAAAGAATGATAACTTGCCATCTCCGTCATCCTTTGAAACAGAAATAACGACATCACAAGTAGCCCCTTTTTCAGATAAACTTATGTTATATCACATAGGCCTTTTGTTTCAAGTTGGCCAAGTGTACCACGGAGCCGGTCTTGCATCATCTATGAGAGCAGATCTTGTAATGACTTATGAAAAGGTTATATTAAAAAATTTAGCAGTAGTAAAGAATTGGTTTGATATAATGGTTAAAAATAAGTGGTTAGAACAACCGCCCCTTGCACCTAATAGAAAAGAAATCACAAGAGCCAGGTAGCATAAGTATAATAAAGAAATATTTGAAAGGAACCCACGTGTTGGTTGTGGCCATCAATAAATTTCTGGGAACTATATATTAATACCCCCCTTATGATCCAAAAAGTACTGTCTCATGAAAAGTGGTATGACTTAATGACTCCAGAAGATTTCAGGGCACTTACACCACTAATATATACCCATATAAACCCATATGGACATTAAATCAACATTTACTTTGCCTTTGGATGCACGGATGCTGTTATTACCCCATATTGGGTGATATATGATAAGTCTTTGCTACAAGAGAAAACAAAAAATTAAGGATATAACAGATGTAACTGTTATATCCTTAATTTTTTGGCAGGGGCAACAGGAATCGAACCCGTAACCAACGGTTTTGGAGACCGCTACTCTACCAATTGAGCTATACCCCTACGGCGCTTTTTTAGTATACAATAGCTTTAATTTGATGTCAATGGGGAATATTAAATTTTTTGTCGTTTAAAACAAATTATTGTGATTGAATCCTGTATACTCAATCTCATACTCTTAATATCTCAGTATATCATGATTTTATAAATAAAATTGTATAGATTTTGAATTGTTTTATGGTAATATAGAGAAAGATATTAATTATTACCCGTTGAATTAGAGATAACGAACTGTAAAGATAAACATACATTTCCTCCGCTAATTTGATACAAATGGCGGACTCATCAAGTTTATCTACTTTCAAAGTTCGATCTCTATAGCTAAGGAGGCATTTTTATGGATAAAAAAATAGGATTTATAGGTGCCGGCAATATAGGATATGCCATGATCAGAAGTATGGCAAAATCAAATATTGTTCCTATGGATAATGTTTTTGTTTTTGATATTGATAAGGAAAAAGTTTTAAAACTAAAGGATGAAACAGGTATTGGTGTATTAGACAGCGGGCTTGAAGTTGCTAAAAGTGCAGATATAATCATCCTTGCTGTAAAGCCCAATATGGTAAAAGTAGTTCTTGGGGATTGCAAGAGCGCTTTTGACAATAATAAGGTACTGGTTTCTGTAGCCGTTGGAATACCCATTAAGTTTTACAAGCAGATAATAGGTACTGACAAAAAGGTAATCCGTACAATGCCGAATACTCCTGCCCTTGTTGGAGAAGGTATGACTTTAATGTCTTATGACAGCAGCATATCGGAGGAGGATGCATCAAACGTAAAAAATATATTCCAATGCTTCGGTAAGGTGGAAACCCTTGATGAGAAGCTTATGAGCGAAGTGACGGCCGTCACCGGAAGCAGTCCGGCCTATGTGTTTATGTTTATTGAAGCAATGGCGGATGCAGCTGTTCTATCAGGTATACCAAGGAATCTTGCATACAAGCTGGCTGCACAGGCTGTCCTGGGTTCTGCCAAAATGGTGCTTGAAACAGGAAAACATCCCGGCGAGCTGAAAGACCAGGTTTGTTCTCCTTCGGGCACAACTATTGAAGCTGTAAGCACTCTTGAGAAAAACGGTTTTAGATATGCTGTAATTGACGCAATGAATGAGTGTACTAGGAAAGCCCGTGAGATAGGAAAAATGTTTGACTGATGAAGCTTTATTTTTGCAATCCTGTTTTACAGAACAAATGATAAGGAGTATGTATGAAAAAGGTAATAATATATACTGACGGTGCCTGCTCCGGCAACCCCGGGGATGGGGGCTGGGGAGCCGTGTTAAAATACGGTCAGCATGAAAAAGAGATTTCCGGTTTTGAGAAGGATACTACAAATAACAAAATGGAATTAAAAGCTGCGATTGAAGCCCTTAGGCTTCTAAAAGAACCTTGTGAAGTAGAGCTTTTCAGCGACAGTGCCTATCTTGTTAACGGGTTTTTGCAGAACTGGATAAAGAACTGGAAGTCAAATGGTTGGAGGACATCAAGCAAGGATGAAGTAAAAAATGTTGAGTTATGGCAGGAGCTTGACAGGCTAAGTAATGTGCACAAAATTAAATGGATAAAGGTTAAGGGACACTCCGATAATGAGTATAATAACAGGTGTGACAAACTTGCCACCGGAGAAATAAAAAAGAATAAATAGTGTAGAAAAATTAATGGGAGGTACCATTATGAACTATGAAGAAAAGACGCTTTCCAGAAAACATATTTATAAAGGCAATATTATAGGTGTAGAGAACTTGACAGTACAGCTTCCCAACGGTAAGGAGGCATCACGTGACCTGGTGACTCATCCGGGAGCTTCTGTGATCATACCGATAAGCAGTAATGGAGAGCTTTATATGGTCAGGCAGTACAGGAAACCCATAGACAGGGAGTTTCTTGAAATTCCTGCGGGAAAGCTGGATGAAGGGGAGGACCCTATGGTATGTGCCCACAGGGAACTAAAAGAAGAAACAGGTCTTGAAACTAAAAGCATGAAACATATTTTAGACATACATAGTGCTCCAGGCTTTTGCAATGAGGTGCTTCACATGTATGTTGCTACAGATCTTTATGAAGGAGAGGCTTGTGCTGATGAAGATGAGTTTATTTCCTCCGAGAAGATTCCGGTAAAGAAACTTTTGGACATGGTGATAAACCGGGAGATAACCGATGCCAAAAGCATTATAGGTATTCTTTTGGCAGATAAGATTATAAAAGGTGAGATTAAGATATAGTCGGAAAATCCACATAGCATTTGAACTTAAGTAAAGTTTACAATACATCAAAATGTATTGTAATTTTTTTTTATTTTTGAGCATAGAATTGATAATGAGAAGGGCAGGTATCAAGAGGCATCTTTATGACAAATACAAGAGGGGATAAAAATTGATTTCAAAAATACGTGGGGTGCTTTCAGCACATATCAAAAACAATATTAACTCGTACTTTTTCTTATTTCTGGCTTTTGTTGCAGGAGTTTCGGCTGGAGCTTTTACTGTAAATGGATTAAGTTCAATCCAAAGAAATGAATTGACAAACTATTTTCAAGGCTTTTTGCAGCTTTTTGAGAATCAGAGGGTTGACAGTAATGAGGTACTTAGGATATCGCTTATTGACAATATAAAACTGGTAGCCGTATTATGGGTACTTGGAGTAACTATTATAGGAATACCCTTTATTTATATCATCGTAGGCATAAGAGGTTTTATAACAGGATTTACTTCCGGCTTTATTATCGATGTTTTAGGATTTAAGGGAATAATTTTCACCCTTCTCACAATTCTTCCTAAGGAGGTTGTTATAATTCCTTGCATAATAGCTCTGGGAGTTAACGGTATAAACTTCTCCTTAAACATCATTAAGAATAAATCAATCAAGCACATGTCTAAGGAGAGTTTAAAAACAAGTTTTTTTGCATACTGCTTTGTAACACTGTTTTTCTCATGCTTGATATTTGCAGGTATCCTTGTAGAATCCTATGTTACTCCCGTTTTTATAAGAATGATAATTATGCAGACTCCTTAAGATAAAATTTTAAAAAAAACTTTGTATTTATTGTATATTTATGGTATTTAATGTTTACAATAAGTTTATATATATGGTTATATTTTCATAAATACTATTTAATTGTAATTAATGCACAAAAAAATAAAGAAAAATTATACAAATTACCAAACTATATTACATAACATGGAAAAATATTGCACAACAGCTAGATATTCTTATATAATGTGAAAGGTTAAATATTTAATTAGAAATAAAAATTAGGATTGGAATCTTATAGCAATAATGGTATATTAGATGTATAATTATTGTTATGTAAAATGGATGACTATTATAAATTAAAATAAATATTGTAAACAAGAAGGAGAAGGTTGAATAATGGAAGAATTGGTCTCAAAATTTTTAAACTTTCTGGAAAAGGATAAACGTTTATCCCTAAATACCTTACAGTCATACAGGAGGGATATAGAACAATTTATTACATACCTTAACGAAGTAAAGATACATAACATATCAAACACCAATAAAACTACGGTTATAGCTTACCTCCTGCATCTACAGAAAAAGGGGAGGGCAACATCAACTATTTCCCGTAACCTGGCATCTATCAGGTCATTTTATCAGTACCTGACAAAGAACGAAATAATAAGCCAGGATCCTACAGAAGAATTGGAATCACCAAAGGTAGAAAAGAAACTTCCCCAAATTCTTTCTACAAAGGAAGTGGAGCTTCTTTTAGACCAGCCAAAATGCGATGATTTAAAAGGTTACAGAGACAAGGCTATGCTGGAACTGCTTTATGCAACGGGGATCAGAGTTTCAGAGCTTATATGTCTTAATGTTTCGGATGTAAACCTTGAAATGGGATTCATAAGGTGTAATAAGGGTACAAGAGAAAGAATGATACCTATCGGTTCAATTTCTATAAACGCACTAAATGAATACCTAACAAAATCAAGAAACCTGCTTATACAACGAAGTGATGAAAAGGCCTTATTTGTTAATGTAAACGGAAAGAGGCTTACAAGGCAGGGCTTTTGGAAGATAATAAAGCAGTATAAGAACCAGGCCAAGATCAGCAAGGATATTACTCCACATACCCTAAGGCACTCTTTCGCAGCACATTTATTGGAAAACGGCGCTGATTTAAGATCCATACAGGAGATGCTGGGGCATTCGGATATATCCTCAACACAGGTTTATGCCCAAATAGCAAAGAACAGAATAAAGGAAGTGTATAAGAAGACTCACCCAAGAGCTTAATAGTGCTGAAGCAATAGTTCAGCTTATAACAGGGCATTTGCTCACAAATTTAATTTATAAAGTTTAAGTTTTGTAATATAATAAGTAAGTAAGATAGAAATATCTTACTTTTTTGTTTGAGATGATTGAAGCGTAAAGGAGACATAAATATGAAAAGGGCTGTTATAATTGTAATGGATAGTGTAGGAATGGGGGAACTGCCTGACGCTGCAAAGTATGGTGATGAAGGCAGCAATACTCTTGGAAATATAGCTTCACATATTCCCGGTTTTTCCCTTCCAAACCTTGAAAAGCTTGGACTTGGTAATATAGACAATATGAAAGGTTTTAACAAGGCTTTAAGTCCTGCAGGCTGCTTCGGAAGGATGGCAGAGAAGTCTGCAGGAAAGGATACCACAACCGGGCACTGGGAAATTGCAGGTTTAATTTTGGATAAGCCATTTCCAGTTTATCCTAAAGGGTTTCCCCATGAAGTAATCTCAAAGTTTGAGAAGGCTGTAAATACAGGCACTTTAGGTAATATTGTGGCGTCTGGAACAGAGATCATAAAGACGTTAGGTGATCAGCATGTAAAGACAGGATATCCTATAATATACACTTCTGCAGACAGTGTTTTTCAGATCGCTGCTCATGAAGATGTTATTCCCATTGAGGGACTATATGACATGTGCACTATTGCGAGAAACATACTTACAGGTGAACATGCAGTTGGAAGGGTAATTGCAAGACCGTTTACCGGAAGCTCCGGCAGCTATAAAAGAACGGACCGAAGAAGAGACTTTTCCCTGGACCCAATAGGAAAGACGGTATTGGATCATGCAGTTGAAAAGGGCTGCAGAGTCAAAGCGGTAGGTAAAATAGAGGATATCTTTAATAAAAAGGGTATTACAGACGCTGTTCACACCCACGATAACACGGATGGAGTGGACATGACGCTGGAGTATATTAAGGAAGACTTTGAGGGCATTCTATTTACCAATCTTGTAGATTTTGACATGATCTACGGGCATAGAAACGATATTGAAGGATATGCAAATGCACTAAAGGAATTTGACAATAGGGTTCCCGATATATTAAATGCTTTAAAGGAAGATGACCTTCTTATAATAACCGCAGACCACGGGTGTGATCCTACCACCCAAAGCACCGACCACTCAAGGGAGTATGTTCCCCTTATAGTTTACGGAAGGAAGTTTAAAAACAGTGTTAACCTGGGTACCAGGGATACTTTTTCCGATATTGCTGCAACAATTTCACAGTATCTTGACATTGCAGCAGATCTTAATGGAAAAAGCTTTCTTAAGGAGGTGCTTCCATAAATGAGAATGTACGATATCATCGAAAAAAAGAGGGATGGTGGCGAGCTTAGCCTGGAAGAAATCAATTACTTTATAAAGGGTTACTGTGACAACAGCATACCGGATTATCAGGCCTCAGCACTTCTTATGGCAATTTTTTTAAATGGAATGAATGAGAGGGAAACTGCTGATCTGACAGATGCTATGGCAAGGTCGGGAGATATGATAGATCTTTCCATGATAGACGGTATCAAGGTGGACAAGCACAGCACAGGAGGTGTGGGAGATAAGACAACAATGATCCTGGGTCCTATTGTTGCTGCCTGCGGAATCCCTGTTGCAAAAATGTCAGGGCGAGGACTTGGCCATACGGGAGGGACAATAGATAAGCTGGAATCCATTCCGGGCTTTAAAACTGCTCTTACTAAGGAACAGTTTATATTAAATGTTAAGGATATAGGAATTTCAATTGCAGGTCAAACAGGTAATCTTGCTCCTGCAGACAAAAAGCTCTATTCCCTTCGTGATGTAACTGCCACAGTTAATAATATTTCACTTATTGCCAGCAGCATAATGAGTAAAAAGATTGCATCCGGAGCCGACAGGATTGTACTTGACGTTAAGACCGGAAGCGGTGCATTCATGAAAACCCTTGAACACTCCATGGAACTTGCAAGGGCTATGGTTAAAATAGGTGAGAGAGTTGGAAGAAAAACTGCTGCAGTTGTCACCGATATGGACATTCCCCTGGGTAATGCGGTGGGCAATTCGCTAGAGGTTATTGAAGCCATAGAAACACTAAATGGCAGGGGTCCGAAAGACCTGGAAGAGGTCTCCTTTGAACTGGCCGCCAGAATGCTTGAGCTTTCAGGAGCAGGGGATATTGAAGCTTGCAGAAATAAGGTTTTGGAAGCAGTAAATAGCGGCAGAGCATTGTCAAAGCTTGAGAAGATGATTGAGCGCCAGGGAGGCAACCCTGGGGTTATAGAAAACTATCAGCTGTTTGGCAGCGCAGGTACTGCTTATGAATTTGTTTCTCATGATGACGGCTATATGGAAAGTATAAAAACCGACCTTTTAGGAACTGCCTCCATGATTCTTGGTGCCGGCAGGGAAACAAAAGACAGTATCATTGACTATTCAGCCGGAATAGTACTTTATAAGAAACCTGGAATGAAGGTGAGCAAGGGCGATCTTATCGCCATTTTATATACAAACAATGATGACAGGATGACAAGTGCCCTTGATGCATTAAAAAGGAGCATAAGCCTGTCACATAATAAGCCGGCCTCAAGACCTTTAATTCTTGCTCATGTTGATTAAAAAAATAGTATATCCAAGCAGAGTCCAGCATAAAATCCTAGTAACGATAAATGCTTGGAGGGGTCTTCAGTGTTTAGAAAGATTACTATAATTTATATTGTTGTTATTGCACTTTTGTTTAATCTTATTACGCTTTCTGTTTTTGCAGCTCCCGGCGACCCGGTATATGACGCCGCTACTGTAGCAAAAATTGTGTCAAATGCAAATATATTTGAATTAAAAGCCAAAGCTTTTGTATTGATGGATGCAGGGACAGGACAGATTCTTTTGGAAAAAAGCAGCCATGATAAACTTCCTATTGCCAGCGTAACTAAGGTTATGTCAATGCTTTTAATAATGGAAGCCATTGACTCAGGAAAAATAAAGATGGATGACATGGTTACAGCTTCAGAATACGCCTCCGGAATGGGCGGATCCCAAGCTTATATTGAGCCTGGTGAGCAGTATTCTGTAAGAAACGCCTTAAAAGCTATTGCACTTCACTCCTCAAATGATGTTACGGTTTCAATGGCAGAGCTGGTTGCCGGAAGTGAAGATGCTTTTGTTGTACTGATGAATGAAAAAGCAAAAGAGCTTGGAATGAACGACACAAACTTCCGTGACTGTACCGGATTGACGGATGAAGGCCATTACAGCAGTGCAAATGATATTGCACTAATGTCTAGAGAGCTTATAGTAAAACACCCAACAATTCTTGAGTTCACAACTATTTGGACAGATACCTTCCGAAACGGCGAATTTAATTTGACAAACACAAATAAACTGGTAAAATTCTATGATGGCTGTGACGGGCTTAAAACAGGATTTACAAGAGCGGCTGGACACTGCCTGTCTGCTACTGCAAAGAGAAATAATATGAGAATGATCTCTGTTGTATTGGGTGAACCTGATTCAAATACAAGGTTTGCAGAAACCAGAAAGCTTCTTGACTATGGATTTGCGAATTATGAATCAACACAGGTAAACAAGAAGGGTGAAGAAGTTAATGAGATAGAAGTTAAAAAGGGCCTTTCGCCTAAAGTAAAAGCGTTGTACTCCGAAGATGTAAAAATTCTTGTAGCAAGAGGCGAAAAAGGAAAAGTCACAAGAGAAGTCAGGCTTAAGGGCTCTCTTGTAGCTCCTGTTAAAGCCGGACAGAAGATTGGTGAAGTTGTTTACAGGATTGATGAAAGGGAAGTTGCCAAGGTAGCCCTTGTGGCAGATAGAAATATCGAAAAATCATCCTTTGGAAGGCTGTTCTTTAAAATGCTTTCAAGCTGGTTCAACCTGGGAAGAACATAAAATCTTAAATCTACCCTCCGGAAATATCCTAAACCTCTTCGAACCTTTTGGTTTGGAGAGGTTATTTGCATTTAACTTCTATTGAATTTCCTTACAAAATATGATATTTTATATTGGTAAAAAACAAAAGGTGAGGTCAAAATGGAACAGAAAACTTTCGAACTAAAGCCTATGAAAATAGGCGATGTACTGGACTACTCCATAGAGATATTCAAAGCAAATTTCAAAACCCTGGCTGTTATGACAGTGATGCTATACATTCCATGGATTTTTATCTATTCATTTATAACAAGCAAGCTGCTTGGTGATCAAATTACACAATATATTGAAATAATTACTGGTGCCATGACTGACACATCGGAGCTTGAGGAATTTACCAACAACTCTTTTATGTACAGTGCAATAAGTAACCTGGTTTCTCTTCTTGAACTATGCTACAGGCTAACTATCAAGCTTGTTCTTAATGCTGCAGTAATAAAAGTTGTATATGATTATGTCCTTGGCAAAAAAAGTGAAATCAACTCCTTTAAGGACATATTAAAAACCATTAGGGAAAGTTTTGGTTATATGCCGAGGATGATGGGAAATGCTGTATTGTTTGGTCTCATTGTTTATGCTGCATATATAGGCTCGGCAATTGTTGGAGCCATAATAATATTAGTTCCGTCAGTATTATTATTAACGGCTGTTCCCAACACAGCAACTATTGTATTTATAATTGTACTGGCTTCTCTGGTAGTGCTGGGTATCCTGTTTTGTGTAGGGTTATTCTGGGTAAAGCTTATATTTGGAGCCAATGCAATAATATTAGAAAAAAAATCTGTAGCAGACAGTCTTAAAAGAAGCTGGCAGCTTTCAAACGGTCATTTTTGGCATATAGGGTCTGTAAGCATTTTTGGTCTGGTTCTGATTTTTATAATAGGAAACATGCTGTCTGCCGTATCACTTTTTGCAATGATGATAAGCCAGAATCTTTTTGTACTGCTATACACGGTTACCCAAATTTTAAGCTCCATTCTACATCCTTTTGAATTAATCTTTATTACTGTATTATTTATTAATATGAAAATAAGAAAAGAAGGTTTGGACCTTGAAGTTAAGGTCAACAAGCTGTTTTCGGAGCAAAGTCAAAAACTCGGCAATGTGAGTGGAGATGACAATGATGAACATAAGCTCTAGACTGGTTAAAAAAATTATATTGTGCCTGTTAGTATTTTCCTTTTTCATAAACCCTGCCTTTTTTGTTTATGCTTCCGGTTCAAGCCCTTCAAATGAAAAAGAGGTAAAGGAAGAGCTGTCAAAGATTCTTTCTTCTTTTGAAACAGAAAACAAAAGAAGAGATAACATGGATTTTATTAGCATGTTAAGGGAAAAACTCCGTGAATTCTTAAGAGACCTGTTTGAAAAACTCAATATTGAGAGAAGGCTTAATAATGCTTTAAGTGAAGCAAGTATTCCTCCCGGAACCTTCTTCATATTAAAAATTGCTGCAATAGCACTTATTATAGCTGTTATACTTCTTCTAGGCTATTTTATAATAAGAAGCTTTAGATTTTCCCGCAAGGTTATGATGGATGATGATATGGAGATTATTAACACCATTAAAGACCCTGACGTTCTTATGAAAAAAGTTGATGAATGCTTAAGTGTAGGAGATTATAACCAGGCTTTAAGGTTTTTGTATATTGCCATGCTGATAAACCTTAACAAGCTTAATATAATAAAAATCAATAAGTCTAAAACCAACAAGCAATATCTTTTGGAGATTCAGGCTAACAGACCTCAAATATACGAAACAGCACTTTTATTTACCCATGACTTCAATAAATACTGGTATGGTGGAAGAAACCTTGACAGGTCAAGGTTTGACAGCTGGTATAATACCTACAATCAATTAATTGGCGAGGAGGGACATGGTCTTGATAGACAGAATTAAGAAGATTGCATTTTACACCCTTTTTATTGCCATCCTCCTTGTGATAGGACTTGCGGTTTTTGATATAAAGAATGAGGAAGAGCAGAGAGCTGATTTTTCAAGCTACAATACCTCTAAAGAAGGCGGAAAGGTGCTTTACCTTCTGGCAGAGAGAATGGGATTTGACATAAGCCGTTACAAGAGGCCCTCAAGATTCCTGCCGGATAAGGCAACAATGGTGGCTTTTGCTCCAGACTATGATGCCTTCAATGAAGCTTTGGAACAAAAATATCTTATAAAGTGGATAAAAAGAGGAAACTCTCTTGTTTTAATAGATATAGAATCTAAAATATATGATGAAGACCTTGATATTCTTAAATTCTCTGATGGAGACCCTGTTTCTTTTGGAGCTTACGGCGAAAATTATATTTTTAAGATGGGAGAAGGCATGGTTATATTTCTTGGGAAATACGAGAGCTATACCAATGACGGCTTAAAATCCCTGGATCCCGGAGTTGTTTTTATTGATGCCTTAAACGAGGCTTCATATAAGAGGGTCTTGTTTAATGAGTATTACCACGGCCTTGGAAGTGCCGGAGCAAATCTTTGGGATATATTAAGCCCGGGAGGAAGGCTGGTTCTTATTCAGATCCTTCTGGGGCTTCTCATTTTCCTTTATGTTAAGGCAAGAAGGTTTGGAAAGCCTTCTATAGTTTATGAGATCATTAAACGAAAGGAAAATGAAAATCTTTTTGCTCTTTCAAACCTTTATATTAAAGCCAAAGCCAACGGTCTGGTTCTTGAAATATACATGGACAGCCTTAAAAATGAGCTTGCGAAGTTTCTAGGCTTTGGGTCGGACAAATGGGACAATATGGAGTTAATAAATGCAGCCAGTGCCAACAATGTTTTAAAAGACATGAATGTAAGGGAAGTATTTGGAGAATGTGATATTTATATAAAAAGCGGTATGAAGGATACCCGCAGAATGTCGGTTCTTTTTGAAAAATTGGAGAAAATTCGAAAGGAGATCAGGTGATGAGTGAATATATGACAGAGAAAAACGTTGAAACAGGTGACTGCGAGTTTACCAGGACCAAGACCAAAGCTATAATTGAAGAAGTGTCAAAGGTTGTTGTAGGGCAGTATGAATTTATTGAAAATATCGTAGTATCTCTTCTCACGGGAGGACATGTTCTTATTGAAGGTGTGCCGGGGCTTGCAAAGACGCTGGCATCAAAGGTCATCTCAAAGACTGTAAAAGCAGATTTTAAAAGGGTACAGTTTACTCCCGATTTGATGCCCGCAGATATAATTGGAACAAAGGTTTTTGATCAAAAAACAAGTGAGTTTCATCTAAAAAGAGGACCTCTATTTACAAATATCTTTCTTGCGGATGAAATAAACAGAACACCACCTAAAACACAGGCAGCTCTTCTTGAGGCAATGGAAGAAAAAGCCATATCCATAGACGGCCAAACTTATAAGCTTGATGAACCCTTTATGGTACTGGCAACCCAAAACCCTGTAGAGTACGAGGGAACGTATCCTCTTCCTGAAGCTCAGATTGACAGGTTTTTGATGAAGCTGGTGGTTGATTATATCCCACAGAAGTTTGAAAACATGCTTTTGCAAAAATACAATACAGGGTTTAGCAGTAAAGAGCTTGAAAGTCAGAACATAAGTGTCGTTTGCGACTTTGAGGATATAAAAAAGTGCCGTGAGGAGATAAACAGCGTTAAGGTAAGCGAGGGTATTATTAATTACATCACATCAATAATCAGGGCTACCAGAAACTCTCCAAACCTGATTCTTGGTGCAAGTCCCAGGGCTTCAATTGCACTGCTTCTTACTTCCAAAACCTACGCTGCAATGCATGGGAGAAACTATGTAATACCCGAGGATATCAAGGATCTCTCATTGCCTGTACTTCGCCATAGGGTAATACTAAAGCCGGAGGCGGGTATTGACGGGCTTAAGAATGATGATGTTATTAAGAATATACTTTCAAAGGTTGAAGTTCCAAGATAGACTTTTCAATAAGTGAAGTGGATTAATATAAATGATGTAAAAGGAGCGGGAGAATGCCTTTTAGCAAGCTTTTTTCCTTACTTGTTGTGTTGGGGATAATACCGGTTTTGATAGGCTCATTAATAGGGCTTGAATTTTATGTCTTCATTCTATACAACCTTATTCTTGCAGCATTATTTATTATTGACTATAAAATAACGCCCCGAAGCAAAGACCTTGAAATTACAAGGCTTTGTGATGATAAGCTCTCAATGGGTACGGAAAATGAGATAACTATAAATATCAGAAATAACAGTAATTATTTTATAAATATTGAAGCCATAGATGAAGTCCCCCAGTACATGGAGACCAGAAAAAGGGTAGTTAAGCTTAAAGCAGTACCTCACTACGAGACAGAAGGAAAGTACACTGTAGTACCCCAAAAGAGGGGGGAGTATACCTTTGGAAGGGTTCATATAAAGTATAATGGTGTACTTAGGCTCTGCTCCAAAAAAGGTTTATACGACCTAAGCAATAGTTACAAGGTCTATCCGAACCTTAAGGATTTAAGCAAGTTCGGTCTTGCAGCCATAAAGAAAAGCCAGCTTATACAAGGAATAAAAAAGGTTAGGAGCTATGGGGGCGGTACTGAGTTTGAAAGTCTCAGAGAGTATAATGAGGGCGATGATTACAGGAAAATTAACTGGCCTGCTACGGCAAGAGCAAACAAGTTTATTGTAAACACATATGAACCCGAAAAAAACCAGCAGGTGATGATTATGCTGGACTCCAGCAGGGTAATGAATTCTGAAATCAACTATATAAAAAAGCTGGACTACTGCATAAACGCCGCCTTTCTTCTTGCGGATGTTGCAATAAAGAAGGGTGACAATGCAGGTGTCATGGTGTTTGACAGCAGTGTAAAGCGTTTTATAAAGCCTGGCAAGGGCGCAGGGCAGTTTCAGCTTATTGCTGATAATCTATATAATGTAGAAGAAAACTTCGTTTCTGCCGATTATAGGGGTGCCCTGACATATTTAAACCAAAATCAGAAAAGAAGAAGCCTTCTTTGCATATTTACGGAGCTATTCAATGCCGATGAGGCACTGCAGCTTGCCTCGGCTCTAAAGGGTCTTGCAAGACACCATATTCCCCTTGTAATAACCATTAAGGATATGAGGCTTTATGCGCTCTCGGAAGTCAATATAAAGCAGACAAACGATATATACCTAAAAACTTCTTCAATCAAGCTGATAAAGGAAAGGGAGAAAGTACAGAAGATATTCCAGAACTCCGGAATAGCAGTTCTTGACGTACCACCCGACAAGCTTTCCATTGAAGTTGTAAACAGGTACCTTGCAATGAAAACCATGATGCAGATATAAACCATACTGTAAAGATAACATTATACATCGATTTTATCATTTAGTTTATACTTTATATTGGGAATAACTATATAAAGTATGCACAGTGTAAAGGTTACCAATGCAAAAGTGATCTTTGAAATCTCTGGAATATTTAGCGGTGTAAAATAACCTTCAATAAAACCTGCCACTATAAATAAGGGTATGGTCCCCAATACCAGTTTAAGAGCTGCCTTGCCTCTTATAATAAAGGCATCCTTTCTTGTATAAATGCCCGGGTTTATTATTGAGTAACCGATAATAAGACCCGCTCCTCCGCATATAAAAATAGCAAACAGCTCAATTATTCCGTGAGGAAGAATCAAAGACCAAAAAAGTAGATTTGCTTTTTTATAATAGAACAATGCAGCCAGGGTACCAAGATTAAACCCGTTTACCACAAGGACATAGGATGTTCCAAGACCTAGAGTAACTCCAAATGCAAAGGCCATCATGCCTACCTTGATATTATTTGTCAGAATGAAGTTTGAATGTATGCCAGCATCCCAGTTTTCACGGGGTTCACCAAGATCCCTGTTCAGAATCTCCTCCACCGCCTGTGGGGGAAAAAACGCAACAGCATTATCGGTAGAAACAAGTGTAAAGATAAAGCTTAGGACAGTACCTAGAAGAAACAAAGACGCCGACAGCAATATAAACTTAAGATTTGACCTTACAAGCAAAGGAAATTCTATCACAAAGAATCTTATAAGATTCTTTATATTTGACTTCTTTGTAGTGTATATATAGCTGTGAGCATCCGCCACAATGCGGTTAAGATAGCTTGTGGTCGAAGTATTGCCGTAGTAAGTCCGGCAGTACGACAGATGTCCGCATGTCAGATTATACACGTTAATAAAGTCATCCAATTCATTTTTATCAAATCTATATAAACTCCTGGACTTTAATCTGTTTAGTGTACCTTCGAGTTTTTTCCATGTTTCGAAGTTTTGTTTGATGAATTTATCTTCTTTCATGAATACACCCAATACCTTAAGTTTATTTTGTTTTTTACAAAAAATATTTTATCAAAAATAAATATCTGATACAATTAAATTTATATAGCAAATTTACTAAAAATAGCTGAGTTAAGGATGATGGATGAACATGAGAAGGATACTTGAGATTCTAACACCGGAAAATGTTTTTGTAGAATATGAACTTGCAGGCCTTGGGTCCAGGTTTATTGCTTTTTTAATCGATTGCATAATACAGTTCATATTAGTGGGAATAGCTGCTGTTACAGTGTTTTTGGCAGGATTTGATATACCATATGTTATTGCTGATCTTGGTATATTTAATTTTGTCGCTTTCATAGTTACATTAATAATGCTTTTTCATATTTTATACTTTGTGTTCTTTGAGATGATATTAAAAGGACAATCGCCCGGAAAAAAAGTTATGAGGCTTCGTGTTATCAAACAAAACGGGCAGCCTATAAATATCTTTGATTCATTCCTTAGGGGTATTTTAAGGTTTGCCGACTTTCTGCCCTCGTACTACCTTGTAGGATCAATATTTGTTATAATTTCAAAGAATTATAAAAGAATAGGTGACTTTGCGGCAAATACCATTGTTGTTAAAGTCAAAAATCAAGAACAGCTTGTTACTGTTGATAATCTTTTAAACAAAGCTGTGACTATGGAGAGTCAAGAGTATGAAGGAGTTAATGTATATCCGGTCAATAACATTGAGTATAACGTACTAAAAGAGTTCCTCTCCAGGAAAGATAATCTTGGTGAGAAAAGACCTCAGCTTGCATTTAACCTAAATACCTATTTTATGAAAAAATTCAACCTGGAAAAGCCCTATGATAATCCCTATGATTTTTTTGAAGAGATAATTAAAATGAACTCCGGGGTATAGGTTAAAAATGCTTGGAATATTAGCCTTCTAAAAAAAGTACTGCCCGAATAAGTATAAACTGATAAACTTTTTTGATAAGAAAGTTTCGGGTGGCAGCAATATGAGAAGGTTATTTCTAGTAATTTCATATAGGAAACTTTGCCGTTTTATAATCTTATTTACTTTGGCAATTTTTCTGATCTTTGTTATAGCAAACAGGATTAATAGCTTTAATAGTGTTAAGGTTATTAGCAGCCTTGCGGAAGACGAAATCACAGAGCTTTTGAATGAGAACTCAAGGCTTAAGAATATATTTGAGAATATCCTGCCAAAAGAAAATAAGCTTCTATACGAAGATAAGTATAGAAACTTATTTAAGAATATAAAAAACTACACACCGCCATATGTTGAAGAACAGCCAATAATGGAAGTATTGGAGAAAGGCAGAAAAGTCAGCTTTAAAGTACTCTCAAACTCTCAAGGGTATTTAAGACCAATATATAGTCCTGACTGGAAAGCGGCCTCTTACAGGGGCTGGCTGTATCTACCCGGTAAAAACATTGATGCCCGCCACAGGCTCTTTATATTTCCCTTTGGAGGAAGCAGTATTTATGATTTTACTGGAAGCCATGCTTTTGACGTAAGCACTCCCATTGATTATCACATGAATATTAATTTTCTTATCTATGACTATAAGGTAAATAGTGTGATAAAGCACAAGCATCAGGTGCTCCTTGTAGGAGAACCTGCCATGAAGGGAGCCCAGGTTATTTCGGTAGTCCAGGATGATCTTCTTGCAAAAGAAGAAAACAGAGCAGATTTTCTTTTTCATCTTTCTACTCCAAAGGGTTACGAAATTGATTACATTTATGATAACGTTATAAGATATGAATATCTAATGAAAAAAATAAAAGAACACACTGTAAAGTCAGCCAATGCAAACATTGATACTTTGGAAAAGCTCTTAGATGAAAATCTTACTCTAAAAAAGGAGCTGTCATATTTTATACCTACCCAGGATAAGCTTATAACAAAGGAAAAATGTAAACCAATTGCCCCGACATTTCCTTATGAAGCGCCTGATATTAAGACAATAAGGGAGAGGGGTATGGAAGTCCCATTTAATATAAATTTTAATAACGACCAGTATAAAAGGCCTGTCTATGATCCCCTCTGGCTTCAAAACTACAAAAGAAGATGGTGTTATATACCAAGGCAGGTATGCTATAACCTTCAAAGATTATTTGTAATTCCCAAAGACCCAAAGGAGCACTATGACTTTCTAGGAATGCTAAGCTTTCACGAAAGCTATAAACCCCTTAGAGAAGATGAAGTTGGGTTCTTAATTTATAACTTCGATGTAAAAACAACAGTTGTATATAAAAGACAAATACTATTAATCGGTGAGCCCAAAAGAACAGGTGCGCAAATAATCACATTTGACCGTAAGAGCATTCAGAGTTTAGATTATATTGTACATCTGGTAACACCCGATGACCAGGAAGTGGATTACACCTACCTAATCAACAGTACTGATGTTTTAACTTATTATATTCCGGAAGGGGCTGGATAAGGAATCTATCTCTAAAAATGCTTAAGCAATTGCCCTGTGTCACCGTCAAAGTAAAACGCATGAGGCCTTCCTTCATCATCCAGAAACATTAGATAAGGCCTATCCTGCCCTGGAAATATTATAATGACTTCGTTAACAAGGTAATATATATCCTGCTCTTTTATCTTTACAGAAGATTCTAAGGGTATTTTTATCATAAACCCTTCTTTAGGGAAAAGATTGAACTTCATGTACACACCTGTTAAACTTTTAAGGTAATTGACTGCTTCTTTTTGTATTGAGGGATTTGATTTGAACTTTTTTATGACTTTTTCTTTATTTATGTCAAAGATTTCTATATATAGAGGTCCTTTTGACGGAATGTCTTTCGCAGTCATAAACCCAATCACGCTGGTTAAAGCCTGATGATCTGTATAGGAGGTAAGAAGTTCATATTTACTGATAAGGTCAATATATCTTTTATAGCTGTAGATGTTAAAGGCCAGCGAAGAAATCAAAAAAACAATTAGAATGGTTTTTGTAATCTTCCAGTTGAGTTTTACAATAGTCATAGTTTAATCACCTCATAAATTACTTATGAAATGTCAAAGGCATATATAACCTTCTTAATGTTTTAATGTAATTACGACGTAAAATTATTATTCTTTCGAATTTTAATAAGTAGAGAATATAAATTTTATTTTTATTTTGTTTATTTATAAACTATACCGATATAATTTAAGACAGTTTATAATTTATATTAAAAGAGTTATTAAGGGGTGTTATCTTTGGTATTTGTTTTTGCTGTCTATAATCAGGATGGTGAAGTTGTAGCAGAAATTATTGCAAATATAAAAAATGGAGACAACCAACTTAGGGAGAAGTTTATCAAAGACTATATACCGTTTGTCTTAAGAGTAACTTCAAATACAGTTCCTGAAAAAAAGGATCTAAAGAACAGTGATGAGTATAGTATCGGCCTTATTGCATTTAATGAAGCTATCGAAAAATATGACAGTAAAAAGAGTGCAAAAGCCTTTAACTTTTTTAGCTTTGCCGAGCAAATTATAAAAAGAAGACTCATTGACTACTTTAGATTGATTTCAAGGAAAAACCATGAGATACCATTTTCTTATTTTGGGGAAGAAGAGGACCATTTTGAAGAAAAATATCTTAAAGACGAGTCAGTATCCAAGTTTGACAGGATAGAGCTGTTCCAGGAAATAAAGCATTTTAACAAGGTATTGGGTTCATTTGGACTAAAAGTAAGTGAGCTTCATAAGTATACTCCAAAACATAGGGATTCAAGAGAAATGTGTGTCAATATTGCCCGTAAAATTGCCGGCAACAAAGAGATCTACCGGAAGCTTATTAGCAAAAAATATTTCCCTATGAAAGAACTTTCCCAAATAGTAGATGTTCACCCCAGAACCATAGAGAGAAACAGGGAATTCATTATCTCTGTTTGTCTTATATACGGAAACGGGTATGAGCATCTGCAATCCTACCTTGGAAGCACTGTGTATGGGAGGGAAACAAATGCTAGATAGGGGTCTTATTATTGATATGGGTAAACATAGTGTTACAGTGCTGACAAAAGATAACGCATACTACAAGCTGACAAGAAAGCCCACTATGTTTATAAGTCAGGAAATTGAATTTAAACAGTCGGATATAATTAACGCATCATATTTCGCTAAGAGATTCTCAAGCTTGGCGGCATGTCTCTTCTTCGTATTGGGCATAGCCCTTTTCTTCAACATGATGCCCACGGGAGAAAAAGAGGAGTTTGCCTATATAAGCCTTGATATAAACCCAAGTATGGAGTTTACTATAGATAAGAATGAGAATATACTGAAGGTTGATAGACTGGATAAAGATGCCGAGGAACTAACGGAAAGTATAGATTTTAAAGGAATGAAGCTAAACAGTGCATTATCTGAAATAATAAAAAAGTGTAAGGATAAAGGAATTATTGATAATAATAAAGCCTATTTTTTAATATCCGGTTCAGTAAATCCTGATAACGTAGAGGTTAGAAAGGATACAGTTTATGCTGACAATAAATTAACAAAGATGCTGGATGAAATAAAAGGCAGTATGGAGAAAGCACCGGTAAAAGAAAATGAAATAATAGTATTAAAGATAGATCCTGTGGAAAGGGAAAAAGCCAGGGAAAGCAACATCACTTCCGGTCAATATGCTGTGTACACAGAGCTTACCAAGCTGGGAGCAAAAATATCCGTTGAAGAAGTAAAGGTCTCCACAGTAGCCGACCTAGTTGAAATGTATATTGAAACTAAGACAGAGGTTCCCGAAGTTACACCGCTGCCAAGTCCGGCTATTACTCATGCCCCTTCTCCAACACTGACTGCTGAAGCTTTGACTTCTGCTAAAACCTGGAGTGTATCGCCAACTTCGGCTCCTACTCCTACTCCAACTTTAACACCAGCAATTATTACAGCACAAACTTTGATACCTACTCCAACTTCAATTACTCCAACTTTGATAAAAACTCCGTCCCCCATACCGACAATGACCATAACCCCAGCTCCTACTCCTTCTCCGACACCGAGCCAGACTCTGGTTCTTAATGGAACGGGTCTAAGAGGAGAATACTACGACAATATAGATTTATCGAATTTAAAGTTTACACGCATTGACCCGATAGTAAATTTCTTTTGGAGCTCAATATCACCTGACTCGAGAATAACCAATGATGAATCTTACAGTATGAGATGGACAGGCCAGATAATGCCGCAATACAGTGAAGAATACACCTTTTATGTTACCCGTGACAATGGAGCAAGGCTTTGGATTGATAACCAACTTATTATTGATGAATGGAACAGTGGGTGGAATGTTACAGATACAGGATCAATAGTTCTTGAGCGTGGACAAAAGTACGATATAAGGCTTGAGTTCTTTAATAATACCGGTAATGCCTTTATCAAGCTGGAATGGAGCAGCAAAAGTACCAGAAGAGCCATAGTTCCACATAATTGCCTGTTCCCGGCTACTACTCCATTACCTGTGATTGATGTCGTGCCGGGTGACGGAACAGGACTTTTTAGTGAATATTATGACAACGAGGATCTGACAGATCTTAAAGTGACAGGAATAGATCCAACAATCAACTTTGATTGGGGTGTCGGCACACCGGACAAGCTAATCAAGCCCGATTACAAATTCAGTATACGCTGGACCGGACAAATACAGCCTGTTTACAGCGAGGAATATGTGTTTTATATTACACATGATGATGGGGTAAGACTATGGATTAATAATGAACTTGTACTGGATAAATGGGTTTCAGGTAGCAGAACAGTATCAGAAACAGACAAAATTGCTTTTAAAGCCGATCAAAAATACGACATAAAAATTGAGTATTATAATAGCAGTCTTGCGGGTTCAGTAAAATTGGAGTGGAGCAGCCCAAGTACCCCAAGATCTATTGTTCCGCAAACCCGTTTATATCCTTAAAGGCTAAGTAATGTGCATATTCTTAAATATTGGAAAGGATATAGATCTTATTAGTGAAGTGTAGGAATAATGGGACAATTTAGGTATTAATAAAGATTGAATCTGGTTATAAGTACTTAAATCTTTTACATAATTATGATATAATTATGTTAAGTTTATCAATATATTCGTATTTAAGTATAGTAATAATCCTTGTCCAGATAGAAGAAGTATATTTTTTTTTAAATTCCGACTCAAAATACAATTTCCTACGAATCTTAAAATACGAAGTGTAATAAAAATTTTAATATAGTCTTTAATAGCTTTGAGATTCATTAAAGTCAAAGCTGTTATAGAATAAAAAGAATTATGTGAGGAGAGTGGTTTAATGAAAATGAGAAACAAGTTGGTACTGCTGCTCATTGTGTCAATTCTAATGACCATGTTTATGAGCGTACCACAGGCCAATGCGGCCACTTATAGCGCATCGGTAGATATCAATACTACCTACCAGACCCTGGAGGGATTCGGTGCAGCCATTGCCTGGTATAACAACTGGCTGACAGGACACCCTAACAAAAACGAGCTTTATAGAATACTGTTTCATGACCTGGGACTGGATATCCTAAGACTTAGAAACCAGTACAGGAACAGCTCAAACTTTGCTTATGATGATGTGGAAATAGTCAAAATGGGAAAAATATTAAACCCATCTTTGAAGCTGCTGATTTCATCCTGGTCTCCACCGGCAGACATAAAGCAAAACGGTGTCATGAATGGCGGTACTATCATTAAAGAAAACGGGGCCTTTGTTTACGACAAGTTTGCTGATTATTGGTACAACTCACTGGTTGCGTATAAAGCCAAAGGAATTGTTCCGGATTATATCAGTATACAAAATGAGCCTGATTATCAAGACGCCGGATGGGAAACATGTATTTTCAGGCCTACAGAGGATACCAACTATCCAAGCTACGGTAAGGCTCTGGATGCTGTCTACAACAAAATAAAAACTTTGCCTGAATTGCCAAAAATACTTGCAGCAGAAGCTACAGGTGTAGGCAGCAATCTTGTGCAGAACTATGCTAACGCAATGGACCTTACAAAGGTTTATGGTATTGCCCACCACCTTTATAACGGCGGCGATCCATACAATCCTGACAGCTTTAATAGTGCTTTCAGGGCTATTGCGGCTGCTTATCCTAACAAGCCGTTGTTCCAGACAGAATATGACTATGGTACACCGTTTACAACCGCACAATTAATACATAACTCCCTAGTAGAAGAAGGTGTAAGCGGCTATTTCTACTGGGATCTTATCTGGGAAAATGCTCAAAGGCCTTTGGTATTCCTGGAAAACCCAAGCACACCAAGCAGCTGGACCAATCCAAAAGGTTATATAATTTCAGACTTTTACCCGATTATGCAGCAGTATGCTAAATTTACTGACCCTGGATATAAAAGAGTAGCAGTTAACTGCAGCGCAACAGATGTAAAAATAACTGGTTTTGTATCGCCGGATAAAAGTAAGCTAACCTTGATATTCATCAATAAAGCTTCATCCGAGTCAACTGTTTCACTGAATCTAAACGGTTATACCGCAAGCAGTTCGTTAATATACCGTACTCTTTCCAACGGAACAGAGAAATTTGCTCCTGCAGGAAGCCTTTCAGGCAACTCAGTTACTCTTCCGGCACAGTCGGTGGTAACAGTTGCTATGGGAGTCTCCGGGATTACTTCTCCTCCGCCACTGCCATCTCCTACACCACCGCCTTCTTCAAGAAGTGCATACGAACTGATTCAGGCAGAAGATTACAACAGTATGTACGGAATCCAGAGTGAGGTTATCGAAGATAACGGTAATAAAAATGTAGGTTATATTGAAAACGGTGACTATATATGCTTTAAGGGTGTAGACTTTGGTACCGGGTCAGGGGCAACCGGCTTCCAGGCCAGAGTATCCAGTGCTACCACCGGAGGTAATATACAAATTAGGCTGGGCGGGGTCAACAGTCCAACTGTTGCAACTATTCCAGTAGCCGGTACAGGAGCATGGAGTACATATAAAGACATTACAGCCAGTGTAAGCGGTCTTACCGGAAAGCATGATCTATACCTGTATTTTAGCGGCAGCAGCGGCTATTTATTCAATATAGACTCCTTTAAATTCACCGGTGGATCTGTACCAAGCCCTACTCCTACAAATACAGGCAAGAAGGGTGACGTGAACGGGGATACCAATATTGATTCTACTGACCTTACACTTATGAGAAGGTATGTACTCCGTATCATTAATGATTTCCCTGTTAGCGATGACTTATATTGTGGTGACTTAAACGGTGACGGACTTATAAACTCAACAGATTATACATTGCTGAAAAGATATATTTTAAAAATTATTATCAGCTTCTAAAATCAATATTTAGCTCTTAAAAGAAGAGGTTAGGTCTAAAAAAGACTTAATCTCTTCTTTGTTTTTTGTGGTTAAAAATTCAAAATGGCTTAAATGACCAAATGACCAAGAAAAATAGAAAAATAACATTATTAGGTATCAGCGAGTAGGGTTGATTAGGCACAATTAGTTTACATAATCCATATTATATATTGTGGGTTATTACTAAAAGGTTTTTTGTATAAAAGAAAAGAATAAGCAGCATAAAAGGAGTGAAAAAAAATGGAGTCTAAGAAATCTTTAGCTCGGACAGAACTCGTAACCGACCCGGATACTGGCTATTTGATTCCAGACTATTTCGGCACTGCCAATTGGGCCTATAGTCCACCACTGAAGAAATTTATCGACGCATTGCCAGGGATGGGACTCAGCGGCGCTAATGCCTTAGGACAGTACATCCCCGTTGCTGTTCCTGATAAGAAAACCTATCCGGGCTCCGACTACTATGAAATCGCCGTGGTTGAATTCAAAGAGCAGATGCACTCGAACCTGCCACCCACCACACTCCGGGGCTATGTGCAATTATCTACAACAGTGGTTCCCGGCAAACAAGTTCCTTTAACCTATAATGGTACAGCTATTTTAAAGGGTGACGGTACCCAGGCTTATGGTGTGGATGCACCACATTACTTGGGACCTGCTATTATTGCCACCCGTGACGTACCAGTACGCATCAAATTCTATAACTTACTTCCAACCGGTGCTGGCGGCAATCTATTTATTCCGGTGGATACAACCGTTATGGGAGCAGGACATGGACCTTTAGGACATGACGCCATGCCAATGAATTACACTCAAAATCGTGCAGACATTCATCTCCATGGCAACAACACTGTCTGGATCAGCGATGGAACACCTCATCAGTGGATTACGCCAGCAGGAGAAGACACTCCCTATCCTGAGGGGGTAAGTGTAAGGAATGTGCCTGATATGGATAATGTAGATGACCCTCGCGACGGTGTGCAGACCCG
>JBMOLK010000249.1:0-6265 GCA_049325575.1 Bacillota bacterium
GGATTTCGCCAGGCAGTTAAAGGATATAGGTGTGGATTATTTTACAGTAAAGCCTTTTTCAAAGCATCCAAAAAGCATGTGTGAGATTGATCCGAACTTTAGTTATAAAGACTACATCCAGATAGAACAGGAACTTAGGGACCTTGAGACAGTAAATTATAAAATTATATTTAGATCAGGTTCAATGAAAAAAAAGGAGCAGGCAAAATGCTATAGCAAATGCTATGGATTACCCTTCTGGGCTTATATTGATGCAAATGCAGAGGTATGGACTTGTATAGCCTATATAGGCGACAAGGATTTTTGCCTGGGAAATCTCAAGGAAAAAAGCTTTGTAGATATATTGGAAAGTGAAAGGCAGAAGGAAGTAGTAAATAAGGCACTAAATATGGATATATCAAAATGTCGTGAGCTTTGCAGACTTGATGAAATAAATAAATACCTGCATGAACTTAAAAACCCAGGTGGTCATGTAAATTTTATATAGCAGTTAAGCTAAAATAAATTGCTACTTAGGAGGATTTCCTTATGGATATAAAGGCAACACCATACAGCAATTTAAAGATATTTTCTCACTTCGAGAAATTAAACTCAATCAAGAAAGGTGAGCGCACTGCTCCCATTTACGTTAGAATTAAACCTACAAATATATGTAACCATCGTTGCTATTATTGCAGTTATGCAGACAGTGATCTGGCCCTTCGTGATGATGTGAATCCTAAAGATCAGATTCCCTGGGAAAAGATGCAGGAGATTGTGGGTGACTTGGGGGAAATAGGAGTTAAAGCAGTTACCTTCAGCGGAGGGGGTGAACCTTTAGCATATCCGTATATATCAGATACTATGAAACTTATACTTGAAAAAGGTATTCACTTATCGATAATTACAAACGGTCATCTGCTATGTGGGGAAGCTGCACAAATTTTGGCCAGAGCAAAATGGGTAAGGATATCTCTAGACTCTGCAGATGCTGAGACTTATTCGAAAACCCGGGGCATATCAATAGATTCTTTCCACAAGGTCTGTGAAAATATAAAGAACTTTGCTTCAATAAAACATAAGGAATGTGAGTTGGGAGTAAATTTTGTAATAAACCATGAAAACAGCCACCAGATTTATGAAGCCGCAAAAATGATCCGGGAATTAGGCGGCAATCATATAAAGTATACCGCCCGCATTACAAAAGATCTTGATAATTATCATGAGCCCTTTAAAGAAAGCGCAATTGAACAAATTCATAGGGCAAAGAGAGAACTTACTGGAGAAGGTTTTATAGTTATAAATAAATACGAAGATGATTTTGAGTTTTCAACAATTTTCAATAGAACCTACCAGAAGTGCTATATCAAAGAGTTTATAACCGTTATAGCAGCAGACAGCAAAGTTTATTTCTGCCATGATAAAGCATATGTAAAAACCGGAGCGGTAGGAAGTCTCAAGGAAACATCCTTTAAAGAGCTTTGGTTTTCGAAAGAGGTTAAAGAACGTTATAGATGCTTTAATGCTAAAGAGGAGTGTAGGCATCACTGTGTTTACGATGATAGAAACATTTTATTAAACTCCTTTTTTACTCTAAATGACAACCACATCAACTTCATATAAGGAGAATAACTGTGAATAGTAGTTTAAGATCTACTGCAAAAGAGATAAGAAAAAAAATATTTAAAATGATATGTAAAGCTGGTGGAGGGCATATTGCTCCATCCTTATCCATAGTAGACATACTTACAGCTCTCTACTTTGGCGGTGTTATGAATTATGACCCCAAAGACCCTAAAATGCCTAATCGTGACAGGTTTATTTTAAGTAAAGGGCACGCAAGTGCTGCTTTGTTTTCAGTTTTAGCTGAGGCAGGATATATTGAAGATAGTGTTTTGGACACCTACTGTCAGACCGGGTCTATACTAGGCGGGCACCCGGATATGAATAAGGTACCAGGGGTGGAAGCTTCTACAGGAGCTCTAGGGCATGGTTTTTTATATGCTGAGGGTATTGCTATGGCTGGAAAGCTGGATAAAAAAAGCTATAGAGTTTATGCTCTCCTCGGAGATGGAGAGTGCCAGGAAGGGTCAGTCTGGGAGGCGGCTTTGTTTTCGGCACAGCAAAAACTAGGCAATCTGACTGCTATTATTGATTATAACAAGCTTCAGGCTATGGACCGTCTAGAAAACATAGTTGGAATGGAACCGTTAGCTGATAAATGGAAGTCTTTTGGTTGGGATGTTGTTGAGGTAGATGGCCATAATATTGAGGCACTTGTGGATGTTTTAAGTAAGGACCTAAATTCAAATGCTGCTCCCAGAGTAGTGATTGCACATACTGTAAAAGGCAAAGGAATCTCTTTCATGGAGGATGCACCTATTTGGCATTACAGGATGCCAAATGAAGAGGAGATGAAAGTTGTTTTAAAAGAGCTTGATATCACTTTGGAGGAGCTGACAAAAGCATGAGGACAGCGTATCTTTCAGCATTATATGATCTATCAAAGAAAAATAAAGATGTACTTGCGCTAATCTCCGATAATGGAGCCATTGTTTACGACAAATACCGCGAAGATTTTCCAAACCAATATATCAATTTTGGTATTTCTGAGGCAAACATGGTAGCTGCAGCTGCCGGACTTGCCAGCTGCGGTAAGATACCTTTTGCTTACACTATTTCTGCATTTTTAACTATGAGGGCTTTTGAGTTTGTGAGAAATGATGTATGCCTTCAGAATCAGAATGTTAAGTTGGTGGGGACAGGGGCCGGGTTTGTGTATAGTACATTGGGGCCAACACATCACGCTACAGAAGATCTTGCAATTATGAGGGTGCTGCCAAACTTAACAATATTTTCGCCTGGAAGCCCCATGGAAGTAATAAAAGTCACAAATGCGGCAGCCAAAATTATTGGCCCTGTTTATATACGGCTTGGTACAAACAAAGAGCCTGAAATATATGATAATGACTATGAGTTTGAAGTGGGAAAGGGTGTTACCCTTCTAAACGGAAATGACATTACTCTGGTTTCTACAGGGTCTATAACATATGATGTACTAACAGCGGCTAAGGAACTTAAAGAGGAAGGTATTTCCGTGAGAGTCATAAATATTCACACAATAAAACCAATTGACCGGGATATTTTAATTAAGGCTGCCAAAGAGACAGGAGCCGTAATTACAGTGGAAGAGCATAATGTTATTGGCGGACTTGGAAGTGCAGTGGCAGAGGTTCTTCTAGAGAGGTGTGATAATCCGGTGGTGTTTGAGAGAATGGGTCTTAAAGAAAGCTTTTGCACCGGGTATGGTCCTCATAAGGACATAAAGGCTTTAAATGGGCTATCTAAAGAGGATATAAAGAAAAAAATTGCTGTTAATCTAAAAAGAAAAGCAAGGTAGTACCTATTTGTATTAGAGGTGGAAATATGGCTTACATGGATTTTGTTTCAAAGCTTCATAAAAAAACACAAAGGGATTATATTGGAAGAGTAACGGAAAATGATAAAGCTCAGTGTGCCCAGGTTGCAAAAAAGTTTGATAAGGACTATTGGGATGGAGATAGAAAGTACGGGTATGGCGGCTATAGTTATGATGGACGCTGGCGTGTTGTAGCAGAGGAAATGGTAAAGCACTATAACCTTAAGCCAGGGCAGAGAATATTGGATGTAGGCTGCGGTAAAGGATTTTTGTTATACGAATTTACTCAGGTTATACCTGGGATTGAAGTGGTTGGAATAGATATATCCCAATATGCTATTGATAATTCGAAAGAAGAAATAAGACGGTTTCTTATTAAGGGACAAGCTCAAGATTTACCTTTTGAGGATGGTTCTTTTGATCTGGTTTACTCTATAACTACACTTCACAATTTGTATATTTATGATTTAAAGAAAGCTGTTAAGCATATTGAAAGAGTTTCAAAAGGTAACAGCTATATTATGGTAGAGTCATACAGGAGTGAAAGAGAGAAGGCCAATCTTCTTTATTGGCAGTTAACATGCGAATGTTTCTATACCCCAAAGGAGTGGGAATGGCTTTATAAGGAATGGGGCTATACGGGAGATTATAGTTTTATTTATTTTGAATAGAGCAACTTCTTATCAATAAGTAGGAAATCAGGAATACTTAAATGTTATAGTATTGACTTTACAAATAAGGAGTGTAATGACTTATGAGAGACTCGTTCATTGAATTTTACGGGAAACATAATATTTCACCGGTACGTCAGGATATTTCAGATCTCAAGCGTCATTTTGAAAGAAGAGAAGGTCTTTATAAACATTTAGGTATAGCACCAATGTTTTTTGAGGGTAAATCAGTATTGGAGGTTGGACCAGGCTCTGGCCACAATTCTATTTATACTGCCAGCTTAAACCCAGCAATTTATCACCTGGTAGAAGGTAATTCTGCAGGTGTTCGGCAAATGGAAATGATGTTTCAGCAGTACGATAAGTGGACAGAAAACACTACAATTTTTCCTGTGGTTTTAGAAAATTATAAGAGTGAAATAAAATATGATTTTGTTATCTGTGAAGGGATGCTGCCGGGGTTAAACAGTCCAGTTGGTACATTATTGGAATTGTGTAAGTATGTTAAGCAGGGTGGCATACTGATAATTACTTGTATTGACTCTATTTCAGGAGCATCAGAGAATTTGAGAAATTTGATTGGTCAGCTTTTAGTTTGGGATATTGATAATGTTGATGAAATGTTAAAAGTATTGTTACCAGTTTTTTCACTTCATCTGGAAACTTTAAGTGCAATGAGTAGAAGGCATGATGACTGGATTCTTGATAATGTCATTAATCCGGTTGGTGTAGCAGAGACACTTAGCATTGCCAGAGCAATTGAGGTGTTGGGTGATGGTTTTGAGGTGTATTGCTCCTCTCCTGGCATTTTTAATGATTGGCGATGGTATAAATCCTTATATGGAGAACACAAGTCCTTTAATAACTTAGCTATAAGCCAATACTGGACACAGGTCCATAATTTTATTGACTACAGGAAAACCTTTTTACCTAGAGACGAAGAAGACAACCGAAAATTATACAACTTGTTTGATTTGTTTAGAATTAAGACTATACAGCTAAGAGAAAAACATGATAAATCGGGGCTTCACGAAATCGTATCACTTTTGGGGAAAATTATAGAAGAGGTTTCCCTAATTTCTAATGAACTTTCCATGCCGTTTAAGGAAGCAGCTGATATTATTAAAAATGACAAAATAGATCCTTATATAGTTTCACAAAGTGCAAATTTCAAATCGTTCTTTGGAAGAGGTCAACAGTATATCAGCTTTATAAAGAGATAGTATATGGAGTTCAATTAGTTAAAAGCAGGGGTGAATAAAATGTTCCCTAGGAATAAAAAAAACTTGGAATTAGCCAGAAGGATTTTCCTGGACAGTTTGGATGAATGCTTATACTTCCCAAAATATTTTGAAATAGAAACTATTAATGCATGCAATGCAAGGTGCATAATGTGTACAATAAATGATTGGAGTAAGAAAAACAATTCAGTTATAAAAGATGAGTTGTTTGAAAAGTTTATTAATGAAGTAGCAAACTATAGTGATTGGATTGAGACTATCTGTTTAAACAGAGACGGGGAGCCGACTTTAGATAAACAACTTTCAAAAAGAGTTAAAATGCTAAAAAAAGCAGGTATAAAAAGGCTTACACTTACAACTAATGCCCAGCTTCTCACACCTGAACTCTCAAGTGAGCTAATAGATAGTGGTCTTGATGATATTATGATTTCAATGGATTCAATAAAGAAGGAAACTTTTGAAAAGATTAGAGTAGGCTTAAACTATGAAACTGTTGTAGGTAATATACTTGCATTAATTAAAATTAGAAATGAAAAAGAGTCTAAAATGACTATAAGAATAAGAATGGTTATAATTGATGAAAACAAGGAAGAAGTAGAAGAATGGATTCAATATTGGACTGGATTTGTATCAGAAAAAGATAGGGTTTATGCTATGCCTGCTCATACCTGGGGCAATCAATTAAAGCAGGATAAATCGGCAACGTACCAAGCCATCCAGAATAATCCCTGTGTTTTTGTATTTTCCTCCATTGCTATGCATGTCAATGGTGAAATTGGACTTTGCAACGTTGATTACAATATTAAACATGCGATGGGTGATTTTACTAAACAATCAATAAAGGAAATATGGAATGGGCCGGAATTTAACAGGGTAAGGGAACTTCATGCAGCTGGTAGAAAAAATAATATATCATTGTGTAAGGGTTGTAATATATGGGACAGGGAATATAAAGA
>JBMOLK010000250.1:0-6221 GCA_049325575.1 Bacillota bacterium
CATTAGATGGTGTTTCCGGAATGAAGCGAAGCAGCAATGAATTCACAATAGATGGTGTAACCTATAGCCTTAAGTCAGTTTCTGCTGAAACGGTGACTATAGATGTTAAAGGTGATGTGGACGCAGTAGTCAACAATATAAAAGGTTTTGTTGCTAAGTACAATGAGCTTTTGGACAAGATTAATACCAGGATTTCTGAAAAAAGGGATAGAAACTACCTGCCTCTTACAGATGAACAAAAGGAAGCCATGAAGGAAGACGACATAAAGAATTGGGAGTCGAAAGCTAAAGCAGGATTACTTAATGGTGACAGTATTTTATCCGGTATTGTAAGCAACATGAGAAAGGCATTGTATGACAAGGTAGAAGGAGTCTCCATCAGCCTTTATGATATAGGCATTACAACAGGTCTTTACCAGGACAAGGGTAAGCTCATCATTGATGAGACCAAGCTTAGGGATGCACTTAGCAATAATTATGATGCTGTGGTTCAGCTCTTTACCAAAGAATCACAGTATACATATAGTGAATCATTGGAAGACAGCACAAAGAGAACCACCAGGTATAATGAATCAGGATTAGCTCAAAGGCTTTTTGACATAACACAGGACAATATAAGGACTACACGAAACTCAAACGGACAGAAGGGGGCTTTACTTGAAAAAGCGGGTATAACCGGTGACATGACGGAGTTTAACAGCTTGATAGTAGACGAAATTGAAGCAAAGGACTCTTTAATAAATAAACTTCTTGACAGAATGTATGAAAAAGAGGAATGGTATTATCAGAAGTTTACTGCGATGGAAAGAATGCTAAGCGAAATGAATAATCAGTCAGCATGGCTCTCTCAACAAACGGGAGGGGGACAGTAGAGAATAGGAAGGTATAAGCATAGTTTCTATCAAAAATCTTGGAGGGGTTTTAAAATGGCACTAAATAACGCGTATGATCAATATAAGGAAAATTCAATATATACTGCAAGCCCTGAGGAATTAACCTTAATGCTGTATAACGGGCTTGTTAAATTTCTAATGCAGGCACAAATGGCAATAAACGAGAAAAATATTGAAAAGGCTAATACCAGCATTATTAAAGCCCAAAACATTATTACAGAATTTAGATGCACCCTCGATATGAAATATGATATTGCACATCAGCTGGAGCTTATATATGATTATATGTATAGAAGACTTATAGATGCAAATATAAAAAAGGAAAGTGCAATTATTGAAGAGGTTCTAGGCCTTGCAAAAGAACTTCGGGATACATGGGAGCAAGCAATGAAAATAGCCAAACAGCAGCAGAATACCAGAACTGCTCAAGTAGCCAGGTAGGAGAGATTATAATGGACGCTATGCCCGAGAGATATATTGAAAGACTTATAGAAATCTCAAGTAAGAAGCACAGCTGTCTTCAGGACATGGTGCTTCTTACTATGGCTCAGTCTGAAGCAATCAATGAAGATGGCCTGGAGGGACTTCAGAAGCTGATAGATGATAAACAAAAAAAAATTGAGGATATAAACAAGATAGATGAGGATTTTAATGTCTATTTTACCAGACTTAAGCAGCAGCTTAGGATTAATAGTCTTAGCGAGCTTAAGGCGCCGAATATAAAGGGTGTAAAGGAGCTTCAGCAATTGATCAAACAGATAATGGATCTTCTTAATGAGATAAATGCAATTGAGAAGCAAAACAGTGACAAGGCAAGGAAACTGTTGGATAATCTGGGAAGCCAGATTAAAAGGATTAATGAGGGAAAGAGGGTAAGCTCGGCTTATAGTACTGATCCTTCTTCAAGACCTCCATCATACTTTATAGATAAAAAGAAGTAATATCTATGACTTATAAGTTATAAAAATCCCTGGAAGGTTTAGTCCAGGGATTTTTTATCAGGCGTGCCTTTAAATTGCCGGATCAATTAATGTTTTGATGTATTCTAAAAGCCTTTTCCATTATCCCAATATCTTCAGATGAGTGTACAATTTCATTTTTACTGTTATAAAACTTAACATCTTTTATACTATGGCTATTTTTTATTACAACTAAGTATCCTAAGCGATCCTTTATATTTTCTTCAATGAATTCATTATTATCTAATTCAACTTTCATTTTTTCAAAATCTGTTTCCCTAGATTTATCACTTTGAGGAATACCTGTTGATTTATTAAGGTTTCCAAATATAATAGTACTGCTATCATCTTCAACCTTATTAATTTCTGTTCCCATAGTTATTGCCATTTCCCCTGAGCATACTTCTGATATTTTAAACTTGTCTCCTGACTTTTCAATTTTAAACAGTTCTATTCCTGGGCCTTCACCACTATAATATACCAAGCAGAGATATCCTTCTTTGTATGATTGTACTTCTACAATACCTATGTCCTCTTCTTTAATATATCTTGACAAGTCCACATAATAATCAACAATTAAGTCTTTAATAATATCAGGTGTAGATGAATTATTATTTTTATTATCACATGACATTAAAAAGGTAAACGCTAAGATAATAGCTAACATAATAGCTAACATAACAATGAACTTGTTTAACAATGTTTATCACTCCTTTTAGAGATAATTTAAAGATATATGGGCCAACTGTAAATAATCGTATCATGCAACAGGCAGCTATATAGTTTACATTAGGAAAAGGCATATAATTACATTAGACCTATATTATAACATACATGTCATTGTGTCAATATTGCTGTAATAATTTTGGGCTAGTAGGCAAAATTGTTAAACCCTGAACATAGTATAATATACTATAGACTTGAATGTAATAGTTTCTATTCCTTGAAATACAAGATAATAATACTTATTGTTTATCTTTGACTCAAAAACAAAACACCCCTTAAATTCTGAATTATGTTGACACATTAATGCTATGTTGAATATAATGATAATATCAGTTGAATATCTTTGTTAGGTGAGGCTCCTATACAGAAAGACGCTGCTACCCGGAAACGTCGAAAGACGCCAATGGGTCAACAAGCACTGCCGGATTAAGGTTTTGCTTAATGCAGCTGGTCTTTAAGCCTAAGCTGTATAGTGCTAAAGCTCAACGAGGGAAGGGTATATTATTACGCGTTTTAATATATTTAAAGTTTCCGCTCGTTTGGAAGCTTTTTTTAATGTAAAAGAACGATTTTATGACTACTAATTAGAGATAACATATTAAAATTTATATAAACTGTAGGGAAGTGGTACTAAATGATCGAGATCTATAAGACATATGATACTGACCAATATCCTGTTAAAATTGATAAATTTGAAAAAGGCTGCTGGATAAATCTTGTTTCGCCTACCGAACAAGAGCTCAATTATGTTGAAAGCAGTCTGAATATCCTGCCTAATTTTCTAAGAGACCCTCTTGATGAAGAGGAAAAGCCCAGAATAGATGTTGAGGATAACCAGACGTTGATTATAGTTGACGTTCCTTATGTATATGAGGATGGGAAAAACTTAAAGTTTGAGACTATTCCTCTGGGTCTGCTTATAGTAGATGACTGCTTTCTTACAATTTGCAATAGGGAAACATTTTTAATAGATGCTTTTAGAAGTAGAAAGATTAGGGAATGCTATACCTTTAAGAAGACAAGATTCACACTGCAGATTCTTTTCACGATAGCAAAGGATTTTTTGAAGTACTTAAGACATATAGACAAAAAGACCGATGATGCAGAGAAATCGCTTCACAAGTCCATGAGGAACAGAGAGCTTTTCAAGCTTCTGGAACTGGAGAAAAGTCTGGTCTTCTTTACAACATCCCTTAAGTCCAACGAGATAGTTATGGAGAAGCTGCTAAAAGGAAAATATCTAAAATTATATGAAGAGGATCAGGATCTTTTGGAGGATGTAATAATCGAAAATAGACAGGCTATTGAGATGGCTAACATATATAGTTCTATTTTAAGCGGCATGATGGATGCTTTTGCATCGGTTATCTCCAATAACCTTAATGTAGTGATGAAGTTCCTGACATCAGTAACCATTGTAATGGCTATACCAACAATGATAGCAAGCTTCTTTGGGATGAATGTCCCTCTTCCCTTTGGATTCGAGAACAATTCCTGGGCTTTTGTATATATTATGGGAATATCACTGATTATATCAGTGGCAACAAGCTATTTCCTGTATAAAAGGGGAATGTTTTAAGAGTGTGGCATAAAAATCCGGTATTTATTTATGCTGTTCGATGTTCTCTGTTTTGATATTATGTAAAAAGCTTATAACTCTTTTTGTATATTCTTCAGTGTAGCCTTCATAGCTTCCGACATGACCTACACCACTAGTCTCCCAGAGCTCCACGCTGCCATCGGAGAGTTTTGACAGCAGCCTGCTGTTCTTTACCGGTATCGTTTTATCGTCCTTACTATGGATAAGAAGTACAGGCCTGGGGGATATTTTATGTATAACTTTCTCGGGACAAACCTTGGATGTATCAACACCTGTCATTATTTTCATAGCTATTAGAGTGGTTTCATTAAACGGCACCTTGGGTAAATCGCTCCAAACATTTAAATTCTCACTAAGGTACCTGGTAAGATCAGAGAAGGAGCTGTCTGCAATTACTGCATCAATATCCTTGTTTTCAGAAGCAGCCAGGATGCTGGACGCGGCCCCCATTGAAAAGCCCATAAGAACTATCTGTTCCGAGCCCTTTGACTTTATATATTGAACTGCACCAAGCAAGTCATCCTTTTCATAAAGTCCTACGGAAGTAACCTTGCCTTCCGATTCACCGGAGTTTCTGAAATCAAAGGTCAGAACATTATATCCTTCGTTAAGCAAGCTTTTTATCAAATCTATCGTTCTCTCTCCGAATTGAAGTCTGTTTTTTCTATAACCATGGGCAAGGATAACTGTTTTTTTACTTCCTTTCACATCAAAATACCAGCCCTTTAGGGTTACTTCGTCTTTTATATCGTTAAAAGAAATACTGTCATATTCAGGCACAATATTAGCTGAAAAGACTGGTATGCCTAATCTTTCAGGATGAGTAAGCTTCCACCCGATATACGCGGAAATAGCCGCAACAGTTACAGCAGCTATTAAGATAAACACAAGGATGAAGACTATCATGTTTCTTAGTTTATGCCCCCTTCGGTGTATGTACGTTATACCGGTTATTTTCACACTAACACCTCCTGAACTTGTACCTTATAAACATATTAACTAATATTTAAGTATTGCTTCAAAAAAGAAAGCACCAATCCAATACTAGTCTATTTTTACAGTTGACTATATATGCATTTATTTTTATTATATTTTTAATTACTATTATAGTAAAGTATAGAACCAAATTTAAATATAAAATTATGAATACGGACAGGGAATATGGATCAAAAATTGACAAAGTGTAAATCTTGCCCAAGGCAGTGCAATATTGATAGAAGCCTTTATAAGGGTGCTTGTGGTATGGGAGGCCTTGTTAAGGTTGCCAAAGCTTTTCTCCATAAATGGGAAGAGCCTTGCATTAGCGGTACCAATGGTTCGGGGACGGTTTTCTTTTCCGGCTGTAATTTAAGATGTGTCTACTGTCAGAACTATGCTATCAGCCAGCAGCATTTTGGAAAGGAAATAACTCCAAAAGAGCTTTCGGAAATTTATATTAGACTACAGGAAATGGGAGCTCATAATATAAACCTTGTAACCCCATCTCATTTTATACCGCAGATAAGGGAAAGCATATTAAGTGCTAAAAGCCTTAAAATTCCTGTTATATATAATTCAAATGGGTATGACAATATTGATGGACTTAAGATGATCGAAGGACTGGTAGATGTTTTTTTACCCGATCTGAAGTATTTTACAGATGAAACAGCTGTGAGATATTCAAGGGCAGACAACTATTTTGAGGTTTCATCTGCTGCTGTAATGGAGATGTATAGACAGGTAGGAACACCTGTTTTTGACGAAAACGGTATAATAAAGAAGGGGCTTGTTATTAGGCATTTAATACTACCGGGCCTTGTAAACGAATCAATAAAGATTCTTGATTTTATAAAGAACAATTTCCCGGATGATGTGTATGTAAGTCTTATGAGTCAGTATACCCCATGCTATAAAGCAGAGGATTACCCGGAGATAAGTAGAAGAATAATAAGAAGGGAATACGAAAGGGTACTGAATCACTTCTTTAAACTGGGGCTTAAAAATGGGTATATACAGGAAAGAGACTCCGCTAAAAAGGAATATATTCCCGATTTTGATCTGGAG
>JBMOLK010000251.1:0-6177 GCA_049325575.1 Bacillota bacterium
TAAAACAGTCAGACCCATCAAAAAATAAAGCGGTGGCGTGTGGGTCTTCTACTACTGGTTATAGAGAAGGGCAGATTGATAGTCAAGGACGGTGGCGTGTATATGATGAGGCTACCGCAGCCGTAGGCACGACTACCTCCTATGATTATGTGTGGGATGGTTCGGATTGGCAAAAAGCCAAAGGAGATACCTCTGGCTATACCTATGTCATTGGGACTGGGAATGTTACCGTAAACGCATTACCAAATGTAACAGTAGCCACTGGCTCGGTTAATATAATTAATGAGCCTGATATTGATATTCAAAAGGTAAAAGGAACTACTCTACCTATTGCGTTTCTACCTACGAATTCTGCTCTTGGATGTAGTAATGTAAATATGGTTGATACAGTAGCAACCACAACGGCAACTCTAATTACCGGGGTGGCGGGACAAAGCATATATCTAATAGGCATTAGATATTATAGTAGGGCAGCTACAGCGGGCAATATTACTTTCAGTTGGTCTGGTGGGGCTACTTGTTACCCATCTGCGGTATCAGGTAGTATTGGAGCAGGATTTATTGATGACCAGTTATATTTAGTTGGTCCCGTTAGTGAGGGATTAAGAATTACTACTCCAGCAGCTTTCTCGACGATTATCTTTTATTTACAACAGTGAAATGGAGATTTTGAAAATGAAAAATTTACTTTTTGGGTTTATAATTTATATTTTTTTAATTTTGTTTAATAACCAGGCAGATGCAATAATGATTCCTCCTCCTGGTACTAATACTCCACCAGCTACTAATACCACTCCATATATCCTATCAGTTAAGTGTATTCCTAAAGATGGCACAATGACTGTAGGTAGTCAGGGAATGTTTCGTATTTTCATCTTATGGTCTGATGGTAATCAATACCCTTATACTGTGACGTATAGTTGCAATATAGGGTCGATAACCACCAAAGGTAATTTAGGATTTTTTTCTTCAACAAAATCGGGAACGGCAATAATTAAAGCACAAGTTAATGGTTTTGAGGACATGGGAAGAATAAAAATATCACCAGGTATTTTGAAGAAGATAGCATTATCTTATACAAAACCTCTCTTATATGGGATGATATATCCGAAGAATATATTTATTATTAAAGGCTATGATAGATATGATAATGAAGTGGTTTTAAACAAGATAGAATATAAATTAAGAAAAAAGATGGCAACGCATCTATCCGAGTGGATAGGAGAAACCCCTAATTCTAACTTGAACAAAACGATTAAAGCGGGAGTTGTGGTTAATGGGAATCTTTTGTTTTTTGATGTGGGGGAATATGAAATGGAAGTAACCGCAAATGCTCAATCTACAATATTTTCCATTATGGTAGAATTTGATGGTTATGATAATTCTATTGCATGGAAGGATTATAGAGTTATCGATATTGATTTTGACAAAGGAGAATTTATAGTAGAATATGCTTTTGAGGGTTATCCTACCATTAGAAGCAATTTTATAGTTAAAGATGAATGGATAAAACAATTTAAAGAAGGAGATATAATTCAAAAAATACAAATCTTAACATGGCTTCACTATAAGATATTAGCAGAAAGAACAAAGGTTTTAAAAGAAATGGAATACGAACAATTTAAAAATTTGTTGTTAAAACCATTAGAAGGAAAATTTCAACAATGATAAAAAAATTATTATTATTATCAGTATTATTTATAACTACCTCTGCACAAGCAGGGTGGGTATCCTCACCCACTATCATAACAGGGGAGGGGACATCAACTATCAATGAAAATAATACAGATTTAGGGTTTGGTAGTGGTTCTACTACTTTTCCCCATTGGATAGGGACAGTTACTACCAGTGGCACAGCCACTTTTTGGACTAAAGTTCCGATATTATATCCAGGTAATACGTATATAAATATGTATTATAACGGAACTGCATTAGTGGGTAGTTTTAGCACGGTATTTACAAAAAATTATGAAGAAACAGGATTAAAGGGATTATGGCATTTAGACGATGGCTCAGGTTCTACCACTGCTATTGATAGTAGTGGTATGGGTAATACGGGGACCTTGGTTAATATGAATGCTGCTACTGATTGGCAACCCACTGATGGTGGGCAGTGGGATGGACGAGCAGGAGTTAATTTTAATAAAGGGTCATGTTTAGATTTTGATGGGGCAAATGACTATGTAAGTATACCAGTTACAACGTCTGTTTTTGGTAGTAATGGAACTATAGAATTTTGGTTTAAACCAACTTGGAATAGTGGGGATGGTTCAAATCGGTGGCTTATCTCGGGTACTGACTTATGTATCCAACACTATACTAATAATAATTGGTATATTGGGTGGACTGGAGGCGGTGATTGGCGTGTTGTAATTTCGGCAGCGAATATGCCTACCACAGCTGGTAATTGGTATTATTTTACGATGACTTGGAATGATACGACTAATCAAACTATTGTTTATATGAATGGAGTTCAAAAAGGCTCAAATAATGTATTGCAGATAGGGACAGTTACACAATTTAATTTAGCTGCAGATTTAACAGGAGGTACACCTTTTACAGGTTGGATGGATGACGTCCGTATCCACGACCGCATTTTACCGACGAATGAAATTATCTCGCATTACGAAAGGCGAAAATATGCAGGCGATGGAATAACAATAACGGTGAATTATGGTGCAGAGCAGAATAATCCAGGCACAATATATCCTGAATTGAGTAAAATGAGAACAGTAACCATAAATAATTCTGGTTCCGTCAATTTGACCAATTTTCAGATAGAGATACCTGTTAGAATTGGTTCGATTGGCGGGCAAGAAGTTAAAGATTAATTTTAAGGAGGATAAAGGGATGAAAAAATTATTGATTTTAGTGGGATTGTTAGGATTGCTGAATTGTGGTTTAGCACAAGCAGAAGATACTATTGATTTAGGAGTATCTGTTAATAAATTAGATAATGATTTAGGAATAGTGAAACTATATCAGATAAATATCAATGCACAAGAGCAATATGTTCCAGCGTGGTTAAAAAAATCCTATCTGTTTATAGGCACAGATTTTGATAATGCTACTGCTATTGGTGGTGGTTATTATTTTATGGGCAGATGTATAGGATTACAAACAGGCGTAAATTACGATGAGGATAAGAAAGCAGATAATTATTTTGTAGGAGTTTATTTAGATATATTTAAACTAATCGAAAAAGAACTAAAATAGAAGTAGCAGTCCAGCCATTTCTTTGCCAACCTTCTCATTTTATCATTTTAGGGGAAGGTAACTAAAGGCTCACTTCCTTTATTTGTGGCTGGACTGCTGTTGAAACAAAAAGATGAATGATACAGAAATAATGCAATTTTTAAAAACAGCAGCTAAGTGGGCTATATGGCTAATTATTACTATGGTTATGGTAATAATAGCCATAATAAAATGGATTAATTCTATTTGAGGTGCAAGATGGCAAAATGTGTTAAATGTGGTAAAGAACTATTTCCTGAAGAAATAGCGGAGATAACAGAAGATGACAAATTCTATTGCCAAAAATGCTGGGAAAAATACGAACAAAACCTGTGGGCACATAATAGGTAAAAGGAAATTACTATGGCAGATTTAGAACAAATAAATTTACAATTAGGAAGAATTGAGCAGTCAATAAATGGATTGGGGTCAAAGGTAGAGGAGATTAAATCATCAGTATCAAAACTGACTGAGGAAACAAGCGAATTGCATATTAAATTTGTTTTAGTAGAGAGTCAAGTAGAAGAATGGAAAAAATTGAATATACCTCAATGTATAGAGGATGTAAATAACTTTAAAAAATTGGGCATTTATAATGTAATAAATAATGCAAAAACTATGTGGTGGATAATCTCGTTGATGGTAACAGGTATGGTAGGAGTGTTAATCAATACCATTATAGGATTTTTAAAATGAGAGATAATGGAAATTTTTAAAGGAATAGTAAAATGAAATTTCTTTTTAGAGTAATCTTTATAATGACATTATTGATATTTTATGTGCCAATTAATGTATCGGCAGAGTGTCAATTTACTCCTGAAGCTCATACTATTATCATTTCGGAGACTGAACCAAAAGCGGTAGAGATTGTAGAACCTCAAGTCGCAGAAGATGAAGGTTGGTGGATACCCAAAGTAATTTGGTTATTGTTTTTACTTGCACTAACCTTTGAATAAGGATTTTATTATGCCTGTCATATTTGAACGAGCAACAAAATTGTTACAAGAAGGATTACCATTAGGTAGCAGTATAATAGACATACAAATCGCTTTAAAATTATTAGGCTTTATGCCTAATAATTATTATAGGCAATGTGATGGTAAGCGAGGTAAAGACACTAATACGGCAATTAAGGCTTTAAATTGGACTATCTTTGAGAGGGAGGAGGATATTACAATTGATTACGGGAAAATAACAGAATTATTATTGGATAAAGAGGTGAATTGGTTTAAAGTGCCTTTTGTAGAAGACCCTGATGCGGGGAATATAGCAATTTTTGACTATCTTAAGTCCAAGAAAGATTGGATAATAGATAATTTTAATGTTCCTTATGATTTTATCCATGCTATTCTGTGGCAAGAAACAGGATTGAAGCATTACGACTTAGATGGATTTATCTTTGTCGGGTGTGATACAGGGACACCAGATTATAAGTATCGTAGTCGTGGCTGGGGTATGGGACAATATACTATTTCTAATCATCCACCAAGCAAAAAGCAACAAAAAAGCATTGTTGACCCAATTAGAAATATTGAATTTACCTGTAATCATTTATGGCTTAAATTTAAATTGTATTGTGGTAAATTGAAGATTTGTCAATACCCTTTAAGTAGCGAGAAGTATTTAAGGGATTGTAAAAAATGTGTTGGAATCTCTCCAAGGGCAACAATTGTATTACCCAAAGCCAATTATCACTCGAAGGCAATGGTAGGTTATAAGGATATACCGCTGCTGGATGTTTGTGGGTGGGGTCTGGCAGTGGAACGATATAATGGAGCAGGGCAAAATGCCATTGCCTATAAATATGAAGTTCTATCAAAGATAGAGGGAGAGGAAATTAGGTAATCAATACAAGTAGAAAAAGAGAATAGAGTAATAGCATTAAGACAATTTATTACTAAAAAAAAAACAATGAATCCTTCATATGAAATACGTTATCAAATTTTTAAGTCAATTTTGCAACATTGGAGGGATAAAACAATGGCAAAGAAGAAAGTAGAAGTCGAGTTTAGCCAGGTAGAGGTAGTGAATGATGAAGAAGGATTAGCAACAAGAATACCATCAGATATAGCTAAGAAGATGGGTATAAAAGAAGGCAATATTTTAGCATGGGGAAACATAAATAAGATAGCAACTATATATCGACTCAGCAAAAAATTACCTGATGGAGCAGAAGTGCTTCTAATAAAGGACTAAAATGTTTGACCAACAAAGAGCGTATCTATTAGCACAAATTTGTCAATTGGCGTATGAAGAATATCCTACAACCTCTAAAAATATTCATAAGGCATTAGGAAATAGGTTAGATATTTACCCAATGTCAGTGAAGAATACACAGGCAGTAGGTATCGTTAATGATAAAGAGTTGATAATAGCTTTTAGAGGGACAGAGCCAGATTGTATCAATGATTGGCTTACAGACATTCGCATAAAAAAAATAAATGGAATACATAGAGGGTTCTATCGGGCATATAAAGATATAAAAGTAGAGATTGAACAGCTTATAAAGGATAGTTGGACTAAAAAGATTTTCCTAACAGGACATTCTTTAGGAGGAGCTTTAGCAAGTATTTGTGCTTTAGACCTTATTAAAACTTGCAATTCAAAATGGATAAATGGTATTTATACCTTTGGTGCCCCAAGATGTTTTGATAAAAATAAGGCAAAAATATATGATGAACTTTACGGAGATAGAACCTATAGGGTGGTAAATAACAATGATATTGTAACCAGAATACCAACAAGGTTGATGGGTTTTTCACATACGAAAAATATAGTTTATATTGACAATGATAACAAAATTCATACAGAAGACAATGCTTATAATCTTTGGCAAACATTCTGGGATAGGATAGAAGGACGATTGGAAAGCCTATCTCACTTGAGAATAGCTGATGGTATCGATGACCACGCTATAGCCAAATATATCAAGCTATTGAAACC
>JBMOLK010000252.1:0-6137 GCA_049325575.1 Bacillota bacterium
GTCTGTATAAAGCCAATGCCTCCTGAAAATTTCCTTTATATTCCTCACTCATAGCAAGTTCCAGGGTCAACTCATATTCTTTATTCTTAATCATACTCATTCCACCCCTATATTTAGGTTATTCAACAATCTACAGCTAAACCTATATTTTTATTTTATTTCTAGTCTTTAAGATACTTAAACCAATCCTTTGTAGCATCAGCTATTCTATCCGCAGTCCAGACAGGCGCCTCTTTCCAATAGTCAATGTTCTTAAGAACCTCCTTGACCCCCATCTCGAAAGAGACATCAGGGTGCCATCCTATAAATTCTCTTATTTTGCTAGTATCTGCAAAAGTACAGTCAGGCTCACCAGGACGTTTTGGAATATAAGTAACTTCACCACCTAAGAGTTCTACTAAATGGTTTACAGAGTAAGTACCACCGCTTCCTACGTTAAATATTTCATTTGAGACATCTGATTCTGCTGCTCTTATAAATGCATTTGCAACATCTGTCACATAAGTAAAATCTCTTGTTTGAGTTCCATCACCAACAATGGTAAAAGGGATTCCAGCCAGCTTCTGGGCCAAAAAAACACCAAACACTGCGCCATAAGTACCTGATGTTCGCGAGCGGGGACCATATACGTTAAACAATCTTAAGGAGACAACAGGTAGTTTATATACCTGTCCCCAATGCATAACAAGTTCTTCTCCCAGATACTTTGTAAGGGCATAAGGATATTTAGGCTGAATTTTTGCAGTTTCCGGTGTAGGATATACATCTGGTCTACCATAGCATGAAGATGAAGCACTATAAACAAACCTTTTAACCTTACTTTCTTTTGCAGCTTCCAGTACTGAAAATGTTCCGTTTACATTTGCGTTATAATATCTATCAGGAATCTGAATCGATGGAACAATATCTGCTAAAGCTGCAAGATGGAATACCCAGTCAATTTCTTTGAAATAAGGTAAAATCTTTTCCTTATTGGTTATATCGATTTCTATTATCTGCAGATTGCCATTATTCTTTTGATGACTAAGGTTTTCCAAACGGCCAGTACTGAAGTTGTCCAGGACGACAACACTATGTCCCTTTTCAAGCAGTTTGTCTACCAGGTGGGACCCTATAAATCCACAGCCACCTGTAACTATTATGTTCATAGTATTCACTTCCTTTATTTTTTAAGTTGTTTTTTGTTTGCGTGTTCTGCATTATATTTATCTGCAAATTCAAACATCTTGCTTATATACTCTTCACATTCATCACCAAGTCTTACATAACTATCCTGATTTAACTGGAATAGATCTTTAAAATTGAATTTGCTGTCCCTATAATACTCTTTATAAATTTCCGTACCTGGATATGGAGTAAACCTGTTCAGCGAAATAAAAGTCGGCTGAATTTCCTCAATAATATCTTGTGTCATTTTTAAATCTTCAAGTGTCTCAAAGGGAAATCCAGTGATAAAAAATGCTGACCATGGAATATTAGCTTCATTTAGCCATTTTGTTCTTTTAACTATCTCGTCTTTTCTTAGCCTTTTCTTAATCTTATCAAGTATTCTCTGTGAACCGCTTTCAACTCCAATATAAATGCGTTGGCCGCCATTAGCAGCAAATTGACTGATCTTTTCCCGGGAAAGTGCCATAACACGGGCCCCCGAAGTAAACTTCATTTTATTCTCTCTTAATATATCTCCTACATCCTTAAAATGCTTTGAGTTTGAAAAGAAACAGTCATCAACAATAAAGATGGGATTGGAGCATCCATACAAATCTCTTATTTCCTCAACTTCATGCCTAATACTATCTATATTTCTGTAAACCATACTTTTTTCATATGAATGACAGCAGAATGTGCAACTATTTGGACAACCTGTTGAGGTCATGATGGAGGAGAAATTCAGCGCTGAATAACTTTCATGATTTATAATTAATTGTTTGTTAGGTTTACGATCAACTAAATTCGGAATTCTTCCAGCTATATAATCATAGTCAGGGCCAAAATTATAATCCGGGAACATACTTCTAATACCGTCAACATGAGGTCCGCCAAGTACTACTTTAGTCTTATCCCCAAGCAGTTCCTTAGCCATTTTAGCTACTATGTTTGCTGATTCAATTTTTGCTGTAATAGAAGTTATGCCAATTATATCCGGCGAATAACCGGCAATTGTGTCCCTGATTACTTTCCAAATATAATGGGTTTGATCATTTAGTTCTTTTTCATAAAGATGATAGTTTTTTCCTGCCTCTCCTCTGTTATAAGCTTTACATTGGTTATCAGGCTTGTCTGCATCAAGTATTTTAACCGTATGTCCCATTTCCTCATAATAAGTTCCGATTAGTGTTAGGGTAATAGGGTAATGAAATCTTTCATATCCAAATAAAATATAGAACGGTGGTTCAATTAATAATATTTTCTTTGGGGTCTTAAGCATTTCTAACATTATATTCATCCTCTCAAAGATTTACACTCATCCCTTTTCTTAAATTATCACCGAACTTTCTAATAACCTCTTTCATCGATAGAAAGCCGAATCCAGTATCTCTAACAAATTTGGCTCCGTCCAGATATGTTCGCATAGATCTTTTTTGGATAAAGTTAAAGTCTTCTAAAGGCTTTTCAACCACTTCACCGTGAATATTTGTGATTCTTAAAAACTGCCGTGCAAGCTCTCCACGAAGAAAATACTCGGAGTTGGTAAGGTGATATAACCCTCCTAAGTCTTTTTCTATTGAACATAAGATTCCTTGGGCAACGTCCTTAACATAAGTAGGTGAAAAAATCTGTCCCTTGATACATTCAATATAACCTGTGTCTGCTGCTTTTTGATACCAGTCAGAAAAAAGGTGTTTTTCATTGGGTTTATCACTAACAACCATGCTAAGTCTAAATATTAAACTACCTGGATCAAAAGAATTTATAAAGTTTTCTACCTCTACTTTTTGCAAACCATAGTGATTTATAGGTGAAGGCGGCACGCTTTCATCATAATATCCCCTTTCACCATCATATACAGCCTCCGTCGATAGGAACGCAACTTTTGCTCCTAAGTTGTTTAGTTCTTTAACTAACTCTATTGTTTTAACTACATTTAATTTATAACTAACATCACCTTCAAGGTAACACCTGTCTATTTTCGGAACAGCTGAACATATAACTGCAAATTTTTTACAACTAGAGTTTATAAACTTAGATGGAATTACATCTGATAGCTTTTGTGTTAATAAATTCAATTTAATAAACTCTCTATGGTTTGAAGAGTATTGTGTACCTATTACATCATACCCTCTTGATTTAGCCTCTAAATATAGATTTTGTCCTATAAAGCTTGAAGCCCCAATTATAATTAACTTCACGCCAACCCCTCTTTATTTTCATCTACATAATTTTTGCAAATGATTTTTTCTATTCTCTTATCTATTTTTTGATTAATTTTTTTAAGATTTAAAAATATTTCGTCAGCACATAAATCCTTTGTCTTAATCAAAGGTTTTAATTCAAATTGATCAAATCTTTCTTGCCAATATTGAGATTTATCAAGAATGTTTTCACACTTTACTTTGTATTCAACTGCCTTTTCTTTTTTCTCATCAATGATATAGGCTAAATATAGGAATAGAGCCATACCTGCATCATATGGGTATGCTTCCATGGCGGCAACTACCCAATTAATAAATTTATCGGTCCTTGCATTCTCCTTAATGTTTTTATTATTAATAAAATTTGTTATAAATCCAAAAACAAACCATATCTCTTTTAGCTGTTCTCTTGAAACAGTTGAATCAGGATCTATATTAAAAATATCAAGCCCTTTTAAAATTTCAAACTCCTTATCGGTAAGCCTGTTTTCAAGATCATTAGCAGGCAGATAATTATCAGGACGCTCTTTACACCGTTCATCTCCGATAGCCTCAAAACTGTCGAAATCATCTGTACCTTTTAGCGGCTGACATATATAAAAACCAGCCCAATCTATATTCATTCTGTTTGATAAAATAAAAGTATCTAACATTTGTGAAAATAACTCGTTTGGAAAGCCTATTATATAATTGCCTGCTACAAACAGTTGAGGATATTTTTCCAATATTTTTGAAACTTGAAGAAGCTTGGAGACTGTAGCCGGCTTTCGTATCTTTTTCATAATTTCTTCATTCCCGCTTTCAATACCTATCTTAAAGCCTACACACCCGGAATCAACCATAGCACTTAAGAGTGTATCGTCTAGCGAAGCAGCCATCAAGCCATTATTTGCATACCAGCTAATATTCAAATTCTCTTCCTTTAACGCCTTAAAAAGCATAAGGCATTTACTGCGGTCAGCCAACAAGTCATCATCAAGCCAATCAAATTGTATGATACCTTTTTTATGAACCAAATATTTAATTTCATTTACTATTTTATAAATACTTCTGCCTCTAATTTTCTTCCCAAGCAATCCCCTCACGGAACAAAAAGTGCAATGACCTCTACATCCCCTGTTCATGGATAGGGTAGAAAAGGGTTTGCTACTGCCTGTAATCCGTGAAAACTGATTTAAAGACCCTGCTTCGCAATATTTTTCTATAGGAATAAGTCTATATGAGTCGGTTATGTCAATATCAATATCCGGTTGTTCCATGTCACCCTCTGACTCATATATTTCACCTGATATCATGTAAAAAATACCCGATGTCTTATCATATTTCTTTCTTGTATCCAACAACCTGCTTATTAAATATACTATTTTTTTTTCTGAATCTTTAGTTATGGCAAAGTGGCATAATTCTCTTTGCAATATACTACTATACTCGAAACTTACATGTGGCCCACCGGTTAATATACAGTATTTGTCCAGCCCTTTTAAGTAAGATAATACTTCTTCGTAAATAGTGCTAAGATGTGAAAACATACAGGACACGCCAACAAAGGAAGGTTGAAACTGGTCTAACCTTTTTTCCAGTAACAGCTTCCATAAATCTTCGTCAAATACATCTTTTTCTGCTGCACTATGTAAGACTTCAAAGTTTAAATCACATATTTCGACTTGTACACCAATCATTTCCAAGGACGAAGCCAAAAATAGCAATCCTGAAGGTGGATAGGCATAATATCCCTTCATTTTTGCCTTATCCATATCAAACTTTTTTAAATCAAACTGGGGTGGATTTACCAATAATATTTTATTATTAATAGATAGCTTGGAAGCTAAATTTTTGCAGTAGTTTTCAAACTGTGTATCAATACACTCAATTATTTTGCTCTCCATTAACCAATCTCCCTGGTAGTTTATTTATACTTTTTGTACAAACTCATATTCTACTGTAAAAATTATTAATAACCTGCTTCATGGAAGTAAAAAGCATATTAGTTTCCATTCTGAACTTACTGCTATCCAGATATGTTTTTAGAGGATATCCAAAACTAAAGCCAAACTCCTTTAGTGGTTTTTTGACTATCTCAGCTTTTGTACCGGTAATTAGTGAGAACTGCCTGGCCAATTCGTATCTTTCAAATATTTCGGGGTTGGCAAGATGATATACACCCCTTAAATTCTTTTCAATTGCTTTTTGTATACCTACTGCTACATCTTTTACATAAGTTGGCGTAAATGTAAGTCCTTCAATGCATAAAATAGGTTTGTTATTCTGAATAATTGTATGCCATTCAGAAAACATATGACTTTCTCTCGGGTCATCCCCTACGATTTTACTTAGCCTTATTATTAACCCATTTGGAATCCTGGATAAAATGTATTCTTCAACTTCAACCTTTTGTCTTCCATAATCATTTACAGGGCTGGTATCATCATGCTCATCATAGTAACCTTTTTCACCATCAAACACACAGTCTGTTGAAAGAAAAACAGGTTTTATTCCTTTACTATTTAACTCTTCCAGTAATTTTATAGTACCCTTTACATTTATGCCGTAAGATAATTTCTTTTCCTTGTGACAAGCATCAATTTTAGGCATAGATGAGCATATTACTGCACATGAATTATCACTTTCTTTAATATAAGCGTAAGGTATGTTATCCAAAATGCTGTCAGTTAAAATATCATATTTTATTAGACCTTCTTTGTATCTGGATGAATAGGTACCAACACACTTATTCCCTATTTCCTCTGAATAATTATATATATAATTACCTATAAAGCCTGATGC
>JBMOLK010000253.1:0-6121 GCA_049325575.1 Bacillota bacterium
ACAGTTAGCTTTCGACGTATTACATGCCATGCTTGTCAGGGAAAGGGTTACCTCCTTATTCCCGCAGAGACAGAAAGAGAAATTTCGTATGAAAAAGGCAAATCAGAAAAGGAAGCATGAGGCATTTTCTTGAGGCTAAGAAATGCGTCAGAAGGTGTCGTAGAAATCGTGTTAAACCTATGAACAAGATAATAGCACATAAAACTATATGCCTGTTGTGTAATTCTACAACAATAGCTCTTTAATTTTAAAATCAGGACGACCTAAATGACGATTAACAAATACAGCAAGAGTCATGGTGAGTATTACTCCCATGATTCGAACTACCAAACCCAGAAGATTTTTCGCCCTGAGTTTTGCGAGATTAAATTGGTCTTTTAACTGATTGATGGTTATCTCGATTCGTTTTCTGAACTTAAGGAGTTGTTTCTTTGCCTGATTGTTGAGTTGTCTTTTTTGATTTTTCTTATCTGGTGTAATCATAAGTTTATTCTCAGTTAAAAGTTTATCCTTAAGATCAAGATCTTGATAACCTTTATCACCAATGATGATTAACTTGTTAAAAGAGGAGGTTAACTCCTCAAGCATTTTAACATCTGGAAGTGATGCTTCTGTTATGTCAAAATGTGTTGGTAGACCTGTGCTAGTTGTTAAAAGATGAAGTTTAAAACCAAAATACTTCTCATCTTGTGTAGCACAGTAACCAAATGTTGCTCTTTCAAATGATTTTGCAAGGCGATCTTCTCCTCGTCTGTAGCGAACTACAGGAACAGGAGTTGAGTCGATAAGACGGATTGAGTCACCCTCTACTTGAAGTTTAGTAAGGAGAAATCTCCTGAATGCTTCAAATAGAGATAGAAGATCTTTACTTCTTCTGTTGAAGACAGAATGATCGGGAATCTTCCGAAACAATCCACGACCAAAGTTTCTTAAAAACCTGATAAATGATCGATCTGAAGTGATACCTAAAAGATTTTTCAGTATCATCATCTTCAAGATTTGATTTCTTGAGAATTTATACTTTGGCCCTTTCTTATGCCTTATTCTTTTAAGGTGCTTGCAAAAATCATCGACAACTGCGAAAATCAGGCAGAGAGTGTTTTGAGATTTTCGCATATATTTAATCTAAAACACTCTCTTCTTAGTTGTCAAAGTTACTGAATTATGCAACAAACATAAAACTATATAGCTTATTATACCATAAAAAAAGCCCTCTCACGTGAATAAGAGGGCTTTTAACCGTCCTAGTCCTTTAATTTAATAATTTTAATAATTAAGAAAAATTATAATTTGGTTCGTAATTTTCGTCTAATGGCCAGCCTATTTCGTACTTATCTTTTTCAATCGGCCAGGTATCATTAGTATAAGGGTCTTGTGCGTCTATAAGATACATATCTGGATTGAGCCAGTCTTCAGCTTTTACAATTAGAGTTTGACGATCCTGCGTATCTTTTTTGAGAATTACTATTGAAGAGACCATAATAACATCCTCTCTAGGACTGGACGGGTATAATAGCCTCGGATTGTTGAGGCGGTTATGGATAAATTAAAATAAATTTTTCCCCGTTGATAACATATATTCTTTTTCGAATTTAGCGTCTTTTAAAGCGTCATTTTTATAAGATCTTAATATTTGACATGATTCGGAATAGACAGGTTCGCCATTATGCCATATTCTGACATAACCAACCCATCCGCCATATTTTTTGTATTTGACTGCACTGATTGTAATTGGATTTTGTTTCATATATTTAAACCGCCTCATTAACCCGAAGCTATTTTAAACTAGCGGAATGTTGCCGGGAATGGGTAAATGTTAAATAATAACGGGTTTTGATTTTAAATTATAAATATTGATCCAGTGTTGTTCGTAATGCTTACAGTCATCATAAGACATTGGATCAGACTTAAAGGCATAAATAAAGCCCGTTTGACCTTCTACATTGTCATGGTAAGTCTTATATTTTGTTTTACAATAATAGTATTGATCTTTTAAATATTCTTTTACCTCTTCTATGGAACTAAACCATAGTTCTTGATCGTCGTAAATCTGCCACTCTCGATTATTTCCCATCGGACGGGCTGTTTTTTTTATTGTAATTAAATAAGGTTTTAGCATATTTTTTATTCCCGGCATTATCCCGCTAGTTTTCAGTACATGAGGCAAGGGAAAGCGGTTTATAACTTATTAAATGCAGGCGGCTAGGCATCACTAACTCTTTAAGGACTTTGATACGCTTTTGGCGTAAATAATCCACCTGCTAGTTTATAACCTGCTTATTTATTAAAAAATATATTCCACTTATTAAAATCAAAGCGTGAATTGTCTTTTTGAAAAACTAAACCAATACAGTCTATAATTACTTGTTTTTGTAAGTTTTGAAATTCTTTTACCATATAGTTTTGTTTATGCCAATTAAATGCTCTTTTTAAAGCGTCACCAATCAATATATAATCCTTTTTAGTCATGATAATCCCTTCTACGCTTCCCCTTCCCTGCTGTACTGAATTTATGAAGCCACAAAAAAAGCCCGCTACCATGATCGCACCATGATAACGGGCTTATTGTCAACCAGCTACAAAATAAATGAGCTAAGGTATAAAACAAAACAAGCCACAAAAAATCCTGGTGCGTCAGGTTGTAACTTTTCCTAGCTTGTTTGTTAAGGTGCGATCTTAACGATCTGAAATAGATATTATCATACTATTGAATACTTGTCAAGAGGCAATTTAAAGCTAATTCTAACGCTTTGCTTACAATGTTTGAAAAACAATAGAAAATAGATGTATAATTGTCAGCTAACTTATGCTTACAATGTATTCTTAGTAGTGTATTGTCTTTGCCTTAACTCAAAGCTAATTTATGAAGTAAAGAGACAAAGCTAATTGTGTGAAACACTGTAATGACCTACAATGGCTAGTTTAGGGTGAAGAGGTATGATTCTTATCTATCCGGAGAATGAAGAATAAAAACAAGGTGAGAGGGGGAATGTAACGTCCAACATATTTTTACACTTTCACCCTTGTGCTTTTTGTCTTTTTGTTTACAGGGTTACTTCGTAAATTGTATGATTTATGAAATGCTTTTAAAGCTACTCAACACATTGTATCACTCTATATAGCTTATAGAGTATATATACTGCTGTTATAGTGCTATTGTGATAATTAGATTATGTATGGGGTACTGGGAGCAACCATAAGTGAGTGGTGCGTCTGGAAATATTTGCATCACCTTTTCATAACCTGCCTAATCCATTCATACTCCGCCTTATCACCTCTCATACTCTGCTCGTACTCATCACCTTTTCTCTCTATTGCTTTTTCAATAAAAAAGACCACTCTTTCAAGAGTGATCTTTACCTAGTGCTTGTTTAAAACAAGGCAAAGAAATAATAGCATTGATAGTCGGTAGTGTCAACTGTGTTTGGCTTTCTCCATAAGGTTTCATTAGCGCTTAAGCTAAATTAGTATGTGCAGATGGCAAAGTTTGGAGTAATTCACTTAGAACTTGCTTACCATTTCTTGATGTTTTTGCCTATTTCCAGGGAAGGATGCCCTTCTTAGGCAGGTAAGTCCTGGCGGTTGCCTTGTTTGCTCGACTGATTATTACAAGCACCAGGTAAGAAGAAGATAAACTATTTTCTTTTTTTAACAATTAGATAATTATCTAATTCTCATTAGGTCTATTTTTTACTATAAGTTTATTGATGAAAAAAGCCAGAGTTTCAAAAAGATGCTTCATCTGCAACTGTGCCTTCAAGGAGGAAATAGAACAGGCTAAAAGGAAAAAAGTCAGGCAGGACTTGATCTACAAGAAATATGCGGTATTGATAAATTACCAGGGGAGTTTCCAGGCATTTAGACAAATGCTTTATCACCATGGCAAGCACAGCTATTACCAGCCGGAGGACGATCCTTTAAGGCAGGCTTTATTGAAACTTGGTAAAGAGACTGATGTGCAGGCGCTTGTGGATAAGTTGACAATCCTTGCCAACAGGAAAGTTGATGAGTTGAATCCTGATGAGATTAAGCTGAAGGATGTATTTGACGGACAAAGAGTTCTTATCCAAATCCAGAAGTTAAAGATTGCCGAAGACGCACTCTCAACCATGATGGCTAAAATGTTTGGGCCGAAATTAAAGGAAGAAGTGATAGAAGGAGAGACAGTAGAACAACAAGCGATAGAAGGAGACCTGTCTGCCGACAGGCAGGAAAAGACTGATGCAGAAAATACCCTCCTACCAGCTCCAGCAGTTCAGTGAAGTTATCCATAATAATCCCATAAGGTTTGCCGAGGAAGTCCTTGGCGTGAAGTTGCATTTGGGACAGAAGAAGTGGATAGACAATGCAAGAAAAAGAATAAATATATTGCGTCCGGGAAACAGATGGGGGAAGACGTTAGTGTTAGCGATAAGACATCTTTGGCACGCCATGTGCAAGCCTAATCTTGATGGTAGGGTTTCAACTTACGGAGAGTGGCTGAAGGTGGAGTACCAAATTCTTAATTTCGGGCCGACTTATGAATTAGGAAGAGGAGTACTGCAAATGGCAAGAGACATAGCAGAGGGTAGGCTTCTTCTTCCTACAGGCACAACGAATGATTCTGCTCTCAAAGGCTGGGCAATTACCGAGGATAGAAGTGATGCTGCCGCCCTTCCTTATATCGAATTTAAGACTGGTACCAGACTTTTAGGCAGATCGTATTCGGAAATGGGTGTGGCTTTCAAAATGAAATCCATTGCCTATCTTACGGGCGATGAATGCGCCGATATTGAGGAACTTTGGACATTTACCAATAATACACTTCTTCCTAGAGTCGTTTCCTTAAATGGCCAGATAGATTTTGCCGGCACCCCCCAACCAAATGGTATTGATTATATGATCATGATTGAAATGGCAGAGGAGGATATGAAAAATCCCAATTGGCAAAATCAAGGTCACTACTATACTCAAAGAGGTTCAATGTATGAAAATGAATTTCTGCCAAAAGAGGCAGTCAGAGAAATTGAAGCCGTAGCCGATCCTTCTTTGAGGGAACAGATTATAAGGGGGGAATATGTGGAAATAGGGGAAAAATATTTTGGCTTTGAGCGGATACAAAATGCCGTTGATAAATCTTTAAATCAAGTGACGGATTGGGATGGAGGAAAATATATTGTTTCGGCTGATTTCGCCGGTGGAGAAAGTCAATGGGCAGACCATACGGTTATCCTTGTAATTGATTATTTCAAAGAACCTTATAACCTTGTCCATTTTGTCAGATTCAAAGGCGGGGATATCTCAATTCCAGCACAGTACAATCTGGTAGAACAGATAACCAAAAATTTCAGAGCCAAACTTATCATAGATAACACAAGTTTGGGAGGAAAAAACGCCAATGCTTTCTTGGGTCATCTTCATCCTATTCCTTTTGACATTACTCCCAAACTGAAAGCGGACATGCTGGCTTCCTTAAAAATCGCTTTTGATGGTGGACAAAATCCTAGATTCAGAAGGGAGAGAGTCAAAACCAAGGATGGTTGGCAGGAGAAAAATCCGAATTGGGGATTGATTAAAATCCCGCCTATTCCTGTTCTTGTTACCGAACTTCAAAATTATCGGCTTGACGATGCGAAAATAAGAAACGATTGTGTGATGGCGCTAGGACAAGCTATTCATTGGATTGAGATGAGAAGGCCGAAAATGATAAGAAGACAGGCGGCGGAATTTGATTTGATTGCTCTTTCTTGATTATCTAATATCAATTCTTCTTAAAAGTTGTGAGGATTATGACAAATGGATAAAGATTTACTTGATTTAAAAGAATCTCTGTTGCCTCTTGAAGGGACAAAAACTGAACGGGAGGAAATGAGGAGAAAGATAAATAAATATATTGAAGATTTGACTCCTGACAGAAGTGAAAGAAAACAGGTTTATCAGCAAAGGCACGATTTCTACATTGGAGAGCAAGGTGCTTACACTAACATTACGGGACTTATAAAAGATATTAAGCAGACTAAAGGACATACCAACCAGATAGTCAATTATGCCGGAAAAACTGTTGTTAAAATCGCTTATGGATTGGCTAACAATCCTCCCAAAATTTCAACTGCTCCGCTTGATGAGGCTGATTATGAAATTG
>JBMOLK010000254.1:0-48240 GCA_049325575.1 Bacillota bacterium
TTATAATATACATATTATTATAGTAGAGTTATATTATTAATAAAAAAATAACCTTCGATATGGGGGAGATATGATGTTTTCTGTTACTTTAAGAGAGGTCATGGAAGAATTTCAACTGGAGCAGGTAACAAATTGTAAAAGACTAGACGATATTCTGGTAACATCTGCTGATGTAAACAGGCCTGGACTTCAGTTGGTAGGTTATCTGGAGTATTTCGGTACAGACAGGATACAGATAATCGGTAAGGTAGAGACAACTTACCTAAGCGGGCTGTCAGGGGAAGAACGTTACTCCCGGTTGGACGAGTTCTTCAGGTGCGGTTTCCCGTGTATGGTAGTGGCAAGAGGATTGGATATTTTCCCGGAGATGATTGATGTAGCTAACAAATATGATATTCCGGTGTTTAGGACCTATGATATCACATCAAGGTTTCTAAGCGGCTTAATAAGGTATATGAATGTTCAACTGGCTCCAAGAATTACAAAGCATGGAGTTTTTGTTGAAGTTTACGGCGAAGGGATACTGATATTGGGGGAAAGCGGTGTAGGTAAGAGTGAGACCGCTCTAGAGCTTGTAAAAAGAGGACACAGGCTTGTGGCTGATGACGTAGTAGAGATCAGAAAGGTGTCGGACAAAACGCTTGTAGGAACCGCTCCTGATATAATAAGGCACTTTATTGAGATAAGAGGGATAGGCATTCTTGATGTCAAAAATTTATATGGAGTTGGGTCTGTAAAAGTTACGGAGAATATAAATCTTGTTATACAGCTTGAGTTTTGGGATGAGAAGAAAAACTACGACCGGCTTGGTTTAGTGGATGAGTATACCGATATACTCGGAATAAATGTGCCATGTCTTATAATCCCCGTAAGACCGGGTCGAAACCTTGCCATTATTGCTGAAGTAGCTGCAATGAATAACAGACAGAAGAAGATGGGTTATAACGCTGCCAGGGTTCTAAATGAAAGGGTACTCGGTGAAATAAACAAGGCATCATTACAGGAATAATTGGAGGAAGAGATTTGAAGTTTGTAGTTGATACGCATACACATACTATCTCCAGTGGACACGCTTACAGTACAGTTCAGGAGATGGCCAGGGAGGCGTCTGTAAACGGTATAGAGATGTTTGCTGTTACAGACCATGGCCCTGCAATGAAGGGAGCACCTTTTTTATATCATTTCGGTAACCTTAGGGCAATCCCGGATAGTTTATATGGGGTTAGGGTGATAAAAGGTGTAGAGGCTAATATAGTGGATTATTCGGGCAAACTGGATATGCCGGATGAATATTTGATGAGACTTGAGTTTGCTATGGCAAGCTTTCATGATATATGTATAGTACCTTCATCTAAGGAGGAACATACGAGAGCTTTAATAAATGTACTTAAGAATCCTTTGATTGACGCTGTTGCTCACCCTGGTAACCCTCAATTTGACGTGGATGTTGAGGAGGTTGTAAGAGCAGCGAAAGAGTATGGAAAATTTATTGAAATAAACAATCATTCATTTATAGTAAGGTCAGGAAGCGAAAGGAACTGCAAGATTTTTGCGATGGAGTGCAAGAGGCTTGGAGTTAAAATAATTTGCGGAAGTGATGCGCATATCAGTTTTGATGTAGGAAAATTTGACCAGGTTTATGAGCTCCTTAAGGATGTTGGTATGCCAAAAGAGCTTATTATGAATACATCAACAGTCAAGTTTGATGAATATTTCAGGTTAAAGAAGGAACGTCTTAAGACGAAATAGAGTAGTATATAATAATTAAGCTTTTCATATATTACTATGATTCTTTGGCCTTTTTATTTGCATACTACTTCCATAATATGTAGATTGCCAATAAAAAAGTGTATAGTACAATAGGCAGTAGGGCTATATCTTCTATAAGTATGTTTTAAGTAAGCATATTTAAATTCTATATGCGCTGCAAGTTAAGTAAAATAGTATAGAGAAGGTTAATTGTGAATAGTGAGATAAGGGGCTGGGATTATTGGAAAAAGAGCTTTTGTTACAGCTTATGCAAAATATAGTAAATGAAGAAAATATAAAAATAGATGAGCCTATGAAGAATCATACTTCGTTTAAAGTTGGAGGACCTGCTGATCTTTTGGTTACTCCTACATCTGTTCTTCAGCTAAGTGAAATTTTAAAGCTTTGTAATAAAGAAAATATTCCGATATTTGTAATGGGGAACGGAACTAATCTTGTAGTTTCCGATAAAGGTATAAGGGGTGTGGTTGTAAAAATATTTGACAATCTTAATGATTATTGTATAAAAGATGATACTATAGAGGCTTATGGTGGTATCCTTCTTTCAAAGGTATCTAATATAGCACTTGAAAATGAGCTTACGGGCCTTGAGTTTGCTTCAGGTATCCCGGGAACTTTAGGTGGGGCCGTTGCCATGAATGCGGGAGCCTATGGCGGTGAGATGAAGGATGTGGTAGTTGAGACAGAGTATGTGAATAGAAGTGGTGAAATTAAGGTGGTCTGTGGTGAGGAGCACCAATTTGGCTATAGAACCAGTTTTATTCAGAAACAATCCGGTATTGTTATAAAATCTGTACTCAAATTGAAGAGAGGCTGTAGGGAGCAAATAAAGGATCTGATGGAGGATCTGACCGGAAGGCGTCAGGATAAGCAGCCTTTGGAAATGCCCAGTGCCGGTAGTGTTTTTAAGAGGCCGGAAGGATACTTTGCAGGTAAACTCATTGAAGACTGTGGTCTTAGAGGATACAGGATAGGTGGAGCTGAAGTGTCTAACAAGCACTGCGGATTTATAGTTAATAGAGGTGACTCTACATCCGAAGATATAATCAACTTGATAAAGCACATACAAAAGACGGTAAACGATAAGTTTGGGGTAGAGCTGCAAACAGAGGTAAGGATTGTCGGGGAAGAGTAGGTGGATTTTCATTAGCTGATGTTTTTTTCTATATTTTGGGAGGTACAAATGAGACTATTGATAATTACAGGTGTTTCGGGTGCGGGAAAGAGTCTGGTTATAAAGTATTTGGAGGACCTGGGTTTTTTTTGTGTTGATAATCTTCCGCCTTTGCTTATACGTAAATTTGCAGAAATCTGTATGCAAAGCAGGGGAAAAATAGATAAAATTGCTCTGGTTATTGACATACGAGGTGGAGAGCTATTCAATGACTTGTTTCCTGAGCTTAATGCTTTAAAAGATGCAGGAATTTCACCTGAAATACTGTTTTTGGAAGCTTCGGACAAGGTGCTTATCAAAAGGTTTAAGGAAAGCAGGCGTGTTCATCCCCTGGCTCCTGAAGGAAGACTTATATTGGGTATAACAAAGGAGCGGGAAATATTAAAAGAGATTAAAAAGAATGCGACTCAAGTTATTGATACTTCAAATCTGACACCCAGGCAGCTTAAGGAAGAGATTTCGAATATTTTTGTTGAAGGTAAGAAGTTTGAAGGAATGATAATAAATATTATTTCTTTTGGCTTCAAATATGGAATACCTATTGATTGTGATCTGGTTTTTGACGTTAGGTTTATTCCAAACCCATACTATATAGATAGTATGAGAAAGCAAACAGGTAAAAATGAAGCAGTCAGAGATTATGTATTGAGTTTTAAGGAAACAGAAGACTTCTTAAAAAAACTTAACGATATGTTGGAATTCTTGATTCCTAACTATATTAAAGAAGGTAAGTCACAGCTGGTAGTGGGTATAGGGTGTACAGGCGGAAGGCACAGGTCTGTGGCTATTTCAGGGGCATTGTTCTCATATCTTTCTGAAAAGGGACATAGAGTTGTGATAGACCATAGGGATATAGACAAGGACGGTAGAGGTGCCAAAAAATGAAAATCATTTATTGGTTGAGATTGGGTATTTACCGGTGTAAATGGTTTTTGCTGTCAATATTAGGTATTGTGTCTATTAGTCTGGGAATGCTTTTTGTATATAAGCACAGTAGTATTTGGGATGCTTTATATTCAGCTGTCCTTATAATACCAGGATGTATTCTGATTTACATTTCGATACAGTTTATAACCAGTGATTTATTTTATGAATTTCTCAAAAGAAGTTCAAAATATCACTTGGGAAAAGACAGATCCAGTAATTTTCTTCATGAAAAAAAGATTTCGGTTAAAGGACCAAGAATAGTTGCAATAGGTGGAGGGACCGGACTCTCAACTATGCTAAGAGGACTTAAGTCATACAGCTCAAATATTACTGCAGTTGTGACAGTTGCTGACGACGGCGGAGGTTCAGGAATTCTGCGGCAGGATTTGGGAATGCTGCCTCCTGGAGACATAAGGAACTGTATACTGGCCCTGGCTGATACCGAACCTATTATGGAAAAGCTGCTTCAGTATAGATTTCAGGATGGTATGCTAAAGGGACAAAATTTTGGGAATCTATTTTTAGCTGCAATGGATGGCATTTCTTCAAGCTTTGAGGAAGCAGTGCGAAGGATGAGCGATGTACTTGCAGTTACAGGTAAGGTTCTTCCTGTAACTCTTCAGGATGTAAAACTTGGTGCAGAACTTGAGGATGGATATATAATCCATGGAGAATCGAATATTGGTAAGCATAATGACTTTCACCGGGGTTTGATAAAAAGAGTATTTTTAGAGCCCAAGACCATAAAACCACTAAAAGAAGCTATAGATGCAATTCTTGAGGCAGATGCAATCGTGCTGGGACCGGGAAGTCTTTATACAAGTATAATACCAAATCTTCTGGTGGATGGAATATGCGATGCCATAAAACGTTCAAATGCAGTAAAGATATATGTATGCAATGTTATGACGCAACCGGGGGAGACTGGTGGCTATACTGTTTCAGATCATATTAAGGCCATTGAAGGACACTCATACAAGGGTATCATTGGACACTGTATAGCAAATACAGCCGATATACCATGTGATTTAAGAAAGAAATACATGGAAGATGGTGCATCGACAGTAAGGATAGATCTGGATGAAATAAACAACATGGGTATAAAAATTATTGGTGGAGACTACGTCTGCATAAATAATAACTATATTAGACATGATACAAAAAGATTGGCACAGACTATAATTGATCTTGTTGTAGAAAGAGTATTTACAAAGGATAAAAAAAGGACAATCGGTTACTGTTATGTTAAGGATAAGCTAAAAAAACTGGTTGGGTAAATACCAAACAAAAACGGAGGTTTGAGACCATGGATTTTGGAAAGTCGAGTTGGAGAACTTTTGAGCAGGGAATACAGAAGGAATGGCTTTTGACTAACGGAATAGGTGGTTTTGCTTCATCTACCATAATCGGAGCCAATACCAGAAGATATCATGGACTGTTGGTAGCTTCATTGAAGCCGCCTGTAAGTCGGCACTTGATATTGTCAAAGATTGATGAGAGTATTATAATTGATGGACAAACTTTCAATTTGTTTTCCTATGAGGTACCGGGTTTTGTGATGGAGGGGTATCATCACCTGGAGAGATTCAAGCAGGACCCGCTTCCCCACTATATATACAGGGTGAAGGATATCTATATCGAAAAAAAGATAAGCATGGTTTATGGAGAAAATACTGTAGCTGTCGTTTACCACGTCAAGAATGGAACAAGCAGTATAAATTTAAGATTGACACCCCTTGTTAATTTTAGAGATTATCACTTTAATTCAAACAGAGCTTATATGAATTTTACCAAGGAACAAAGAAAGGACACTTTAACTGTAAGGCCTTCTTATTATGATATTGATATTAATGTATATTGCAGTGAAGGAAAGTTTGAGGATTTGGATGATAGTTGGTTCTATAATATGGATTATGCTGTTGAAAGGGAAAGAGGTTTGTCTTCAGTAGAAGATCACTATATTCCAGGATATTTTGATGTTTATATAAAGCCTATGGAAGAAAAATATATTACAGTAATTGCAACAACAGAGAAGAGTATCAAACATAAAAGCGGATTGGAGATAATCAATAAAGAAGAAAAAAGACTTAAGAAGTTAATTGAAAAGGCCGGATATAAGGATGAACTGGCAAGGAAGCTTGTACAGGCAGCAGACAGTTTTATAGTGCACAGAGAATCAACAGATGCCAAGACTATAATTGCCGGTTATCCATGGTTTACCGACTGGGGAAGGGACACCATGATAGCTTTCACTGGATTGACTTTGGCTACAAGGCGGTTTGAAGATGCCAAAGAGATTCTATATACTTTTTCGAAGTATGTTAAAGACGGACTTATTCCAAACATGTTCCCGGATGCGGGACATGAGCCGCCGTATAATAGTGTGGATGCACCTTTGTGGTATTTTGAAGCTGTTAATAAGTATGTGAATTATACAGGTGACTATGAGTTTATCAAAAACAATATTTATGACGGTTTAAAGGAGATAATTAAATCATACAGAGAAGGTACCAGATTTAAAATAGCTATGGATAAGGACTATCTGATTTCTGCCGGTGACGAGCATACCCAGCTCACCTGGATGGATGCAAAAGTTGGAGATTGGGTGGTTACGCCAAGGCATGGAAAGGCAGTAGAAATAAACGCACTGTGGTACAATTCCCTAAAGGTTATGTCCATGCTCTCAAAGCATTTCAAAGAAGATAGCAAAGCTTATGAAGATTTGGCGGAAAAAGTGAGAAGGTCATTTACTAAAAGTTTTTGGAATGATGAGAAGCAATGTCTTTTTGACTGTATAACGGATAGTTATAAAGATGACAAGGTACGGCCAAATCAAATAATGGCTGCAAGCCTTTCTTACCCCGTAATAGAAGAGGAAAAGGCAAGAAAGGTTGTTTACAAGGTCTTTAAAGAGCTTTATACTGCTTATGGTTTAAGGAGTTTGTCTCCAGAATCCGACGAGTATAGGGGAATATACATTGGTGACCAGTACAGAAGGGATGGGGCGTATCACCAGGGAACGGTCTGGACCTGGCCTCTTGGCCAGTTCATAACTGCCTATATGAAAATAAACAATTATTCGGATAAAGCCAGGGGCATTGCTATGAAATTTATAGAGCCATTTGAAGATCATCTTAATGATGCATGTATTGGATCCATATCCGAGATATTTGACGGCAATGAACCGTTAATACCTAGAGGATGTTTTGCGCAAGCCTGGAGCGTAGCAGAGATTCTAAGGGCCTATATCGAGGATGTGTTAAGTAAATAGCTATCCTTTGGTTAGCCTTTAGACATAAATTCTGGGAAACAAAGGGCTATATATGAAAAATGCGCCAATTATAATAATATGTACTAGTAATTTTTTTTAAAATGATATATAATTTTTGTGCGATTTTATTTGAGTTGTGTATGTTATAAAAAAGTACTATATGGTATTTAATTTATTACATGAGGTGTCTGATTTGTCGTTTTCATCGATAGTGAAGAACGAGTTGTGTAGAATTGATGTAAATGATAATTCCTGTATATTGTCTGAGTTTGCTGCTGTAGTAAGAATAAGCGGATTGGTCAAGTTTGCAAATGTCAGTGAAGTCAATCTAAGAATAACAACCGAGAATGCCGCGTTTGCTCGAAGAGTATTTTCGCTGATAAAGGAGTTGTACGGCGTTAATGCAGAAATGAGCATAAGGCGGAGTCAGAAGCTGAAGAAGCACGTTGTGTATATATTGGTACTGACTTCATCAAAAGGTGTGAAGAATATACTTGACAGTATTGAGATTCAATGTAGTAACAATGGAGTTGTTCAATTAACCAATTATTTGCCCTACACACCGGTACTTAAAAAGAAATGCTGCAAGAAGGCATACTTAAGGGGTGCTTTTCTGGCAACCGGTTCAATCAGTGATCCCGAAAAAACTTACCACCTGGAGATAATTTGTCATAGTTTAATTTTAGCAGAAGAACTGAATGAGTTGGTTAACAGCTTTAATTTGAATGCTAAGGTTATTAGACGTAAGGGAAACTATGTCGTATATCTTAAGGAAGGTGAGAATATAGTAGATTTTCTTAATATAATAGGTGCACACTCAGCCTTGTTGGAGCTTGAAAATGTAAGAATACTCAAAGAGATGAGAAACAATGTAAATAGAATAGTGAATTGTGAAACTGCTAATCTGCAAAAAACAGTGGATGCTTCAGTAAGACAGGTAGAGAACATTAAATATATAAGGGATAATCTAGGTTTTGATAAGCTGCCTGAGAATCTTGTGGATATTGCAGAGTTAAGATTAAGATATAGTGATGCCAGTCTTAAGGAACTTGGGGAAATGTTGACTCCATCCCTTGGCAAATCTGGGGTTAACCATAGGCTTAGAAAGCTTGACGAAATTGCGGAGAGTATAAGAAAGATGAAAGGAGAGTTATGAGAATGGTTGAAGAAACTATTATAATAACTAATCCAACCGGGCTTCATGCGAGGCCAGCAGCTTTGTTTGTTCAAACTGCCGGTAAGTTTACCTCGAATATTTGGATTAAAAAGGGCGGAAAAAAGGTTAATGCCAAAAGCATAATGGGGCTTATGTCTTTGGCTGTTTCTAGAGGTACGGAGATAACAATTGGAGCAGAAGGTGAGGATCAGGAACAGGCTATTAAAGAACTTATTGATTTGGTAACATCAGGTTTCGGGGAATAGGTATTATGGCAATGAGAACCATTTAATATTGATTGGCTGAAAATTAGTTTATATTAAGCGGTTTTATTAAAGATATCGATAAAATATGACAGGGCTTAGGGCCAATGCTGGATTCTGTCAGGTTTTATCGATATTTTTCTATGTATACTACAAAACCTTACAATATTCTATGAAGGAGAAATAAGGGAAATAGAGAATTAAGTTTAGGACAACTACTGGTAGAGGAGGATAAAAGTGAAAATTAAAATTGGTTATAAGGGTACCACTTTGATTGCAACGGTAATAGGTGAATTGGATCACCATTCTGCTGAGTATATCAGACAAAAACTGGATTCTGAAATTATTAAATCAACTACTAAAAATGTAATTTTTGACTTTTCAGAAGTTACTTTTATGGATAGTTCAGGTATTGGTGTTATCATAGGAAGATATAAGAACGTACAGAAGTTAAACGGGAAGATGGCTATAACAAACATTAGCCAGCAGGTTAAGAGGATTTTTGATATGTCAGGCTTGCTTAAAATCATACCGGCTTATGATAATATAGACAATGCAATTAATAAAATGTAAAGGGGAATAGAAATGCAGCCTATAAATGAAGTTAGAATAGAATTTTCCAGCAAGTCCAGCAATGAAGCTTTTGCCAGAGTTGTTGCAGCAGCATTTGTATCACAGATCGATCCAACAATAGAAGAACTTGCTGATGTGAAGACAGCAGTATCAGAGGCAGTAACAAATGCCATTATTCACGGCTATGAGAACAAGAATGGTTTTGTAAGAATGAATTGTGTATTATATCCTGATTCTGTGGAAATAACTGTTATAGATGAAGGAAACGGAATAGGTAATATTGAGCTGGCAAGACAACCGATGTATACTTCCAAGCCGGAGATGGAAAGGTCGGGTATGGGATTTACCGTTATGGAGAGTTTTATGGACAGGGTAGATGTTATATCAGAGATTGGAAAAGGTACCACTGTAACTATGTATAAGGTTTTTAAGTCTATCAAAGATTAGAGATAGCGAACTGTAAAGATAAACATATGATTCACTTAAGCCTATTTGGTTCAAATGGCTTACTCATCAAGTTTATCTACTTTTACAGTTCGATCTCTTTAGAAATAGGTTGGAATTTAAAAATTACAAAAGATATAGGGAGTAACTATGGATGAATTATTCGAAAAGGAAACATTGGATCTCATAGAAAAAGCTAAATCAGGAGATAAAAATGTACAGTCTATTTTGGTTGAGAAGAATGTTGGCCTGGTGTGGAGTATAGTAAGAAGGTTCCAGAATAGAGGGTACGAGACGGAAGATATTTTTCAAATAGGGTGTATAGGCCTTATTAAGGCTATTAATAAGTTTGATAGCTCCTTTGATGTTAAGTTCTCTACATATGCAGTTCCGATGATAATAGGTGAAATAAAACGTTTTATCAGGGATGACGGGATTATCAAGGTTAGCCGTTCACTAAAAGAGGTGTCAAATAAGGCTAGAGTGACAAAAGAAATTATGACAAAGGAGTTAGGAAGAGAGCCATCTATTAATGAGATTTCTTTACGGCTTAACGTTCCGGCAGAAGAGCTTGTTATGGCAATGGAAGCAAGCTGTACGCCAGAGTCTCTATACAGTACTGTAGGTGAAGGGGATAATTCCAATGTATTATTGATAGACAGAATTAATAACGAAAGTAATGATCAGGAAATAGACCTTGTAGACAAGATTGATTTAAGGAAAGTACTTCAAACATTAAAACCAAGGGAAAAGCAAATTATTGTATTAAGGTATTTTAAAGAAAAAACCCAGGTGCAGATTGCAAAGATGCTTGGAATATCGCAGGTTCAAGTATCAAGAATTGAAAAAAAGATTCTTGAAGATATGCGAAAAAAGATAAAATATAACTGAAAAAGTCTATTTACTTATTCTTATCAAACTAATAGTAACTTGAGTCAGTCGTTTACAATAAAAAACAGTATGTTTTTGCATATTGTTTTTTTGTTTTTCCAATACTATTTTTTAGACAATAATATTTATCATTTAGTTTTAAACTTTTCACTGGAGCAACCCGGAAGGATTGAGGTGTAAATATGGCAGAAGTGCTAAAGAGGTATAAATTGATAATATTTATTTTGAGTCTCCTTATATTTATTGCGTTTCTGACACTTTCAATATTTATGCAGAAACCTGATAAGATTCCTTCAAAAGGAATCTTCGTAATTAAAGAATATAAATATATTAATACTTGACTTGCTGTGGAGGTTTGTAATGCAAAAAACGTTGACAAAGAAGGAATATCAGAGATACGTAGATAAAAAATCCCCAAATTCAAATGTTGGCAGAAACGTTTTAAGGGCTTTTATAGTAGGAGGCCTCATATGTATAATTGGACAGTTCATAACCAACATATTAAAAATGAGGGGATATGGGCAGGAGGAAATCTCCAGCCTTACTGCGCTGTTAATGATTTTTCTTGGTGCTCTTTTTACAGGACTGAATGTGTATGATGAACTGGGAAGATTCGCAGGTGCAGGCTCTATAGTACCAATAACTGGTTTTGCAAATTCAATCGTATCCCCGGCAATGGAGTATAAAAGTGAAGGATATGTTTTAGGCGTTGGAGGAAGAATGTTTGTTATTGCCGGCCCGGTTCTTGTGTACGGAATATCAACATCAATAGTAGTGGGCATAATATACTATTTACTAAAGTGAGTCGGAATCCTCAATCAATGAAACAGGATAGCTTAAAAACATATAGGTTAATGTAAGGAGTGTCTTATGGCTTCGAAAAGACAAGGAAAACAAACAATAATATTACAGAATCCTCCTAGTATTGTTTCTGCAGCGTGCATAGTGGGACCGAAAGAAGGTATGGGGCCGTTAAGGTTATATTTTGATGAAATTATTGATGATGAGGTATGGGGAGAAAAGAGCTGGGAGAAGGCAGAAAGCAAGCTTATGAGAGAAACCTTTGCAAAGGTTCTAAAGAAGGCAGGCAAGTCAACTGAACAGATTAACTATGTCATTGCCGGGGACTTGTTAAACCAGTGCATAGCTGCAAACTTTGGGCTAAGAGAATCAGGAGTTCCTTTTCTGGGAGTATACGGTGCATGCTCAACAATGGCAGAATCAATGAGTTTGGGTGCAATGCTTGTCGATGGGGGGTTTGCCGATGATGTAATATGTATAACATCAAGCCACTTTTGTTCTGCAGAGAAGCAGTTCAGATTTCCTCTGGAGCTTGGCTCTCAAAGACCACCCACAGCTCAATGGACAGTAACAGGTTCAGGAGGTATTGTTGTTTCCAACAAGGGAACAGGACCCTATATAACACACGTGACATCCGGAAAAATCGTAGACATGGGTATAAAGGACGCAAACAATATGGGAGCTGCCATGGCTCCGGCTGCTGTAGATACTATGGTTACCCATTTCAAGGATACAGGTTTAACCCCCGACAGCTACGATTTGATTGTAACAGGAGATCTTGGGGCAATTGGAAAAGAGATTTGCAATGAGCTTATCAGGGAGCAAGGATATAATATAAGTGATATATATAATGACTGTGGTGTTATGATATATGACCGGGAAAGGCAGGATGCACATGCTGGAGGCAGCGGGTGCGGATGTTCAGCAACGGTTTTTGCCGGATTTATATATAAAAAACTGATGGAAGGCGTATTGAATAGTGTTTTATTTGTTGCTACCGGTGCACTGCTAAGTCCTACGAGTACCCAGCAGGGAGAAACCATACCGTGTATAGCTCATGCAGTCGGTATTTCAAAAACTTTGTAAGTTATAAAATCGGTTGCTTGCCCATGGGGCTGTAAAGCTTTGTTTTAGCAGGCCCATTATACTTCTTTAGCTTTCCAAGATAGGGAATACGGCTGTTTATATTCTAAGTTACTTTATTTTGAGGTGATAGTGTGAATAATATTTTATTGTCATATATAAATGCATTTATTGTTGGTGGTGTGATTTGTGCTGCAGGCCAGATACTTATCGACAAGACAAAATTGACATCGGCAAGGATACTTGTATTATTTGTAACAGCAGGTGCTATACTTACATCACTTGGGGTCTATCAAAAAATAGTTGATATAGGAGGTGCAGGGGCAACAGTACCACTTACGGGGTTTGGGTATAACCTTGCAAAGGGAGCCTTCAAAGATGTTGACAGTACGGGGCTTTTAGGAGCATTCACCGGGGGAATAAGGGCTACAGCAGCTGGTATAGCTGCTGCCGTATTCTTTGGATATCTTATGTCAGTAGCTTTTACACCAAAAGCAAAAAGGTAACTATAATATACAAAGGGGATGGTAGAATGGATAAAAGGAAAGTAATCCTTGTTACTGATGGAGATATGGTAGCAAAAGGAGCGGTGGAAATTGCCGCTTCAAATATCGGCGGAAGGTGCATTTCAGCTTCAGCAGGAAACCCAACTACTTTAACCGGAGATGAGATAGTAAAGCTTATAAAGACTGCAGAGCACGATCCTGTGGTAGTAATGGTAGATGACCGGGGATACAAGGGTGTAGGTGCAGGAGAAGAGGCAATGGATACAATTATAAGGGATGATAATATAGATATCCTGGGTATTGTAGCTGTATCTTCCAACGGCAAGGATTGTAACGGACTTAAAATTACATGCTCTATAACAAAAGATGGAGACATTATTGAAGGAGCTGTAGATAAATATGGAAATGATATCCATGGTGAAAGGATATGTGGAGATACGCTAAGTATATTGAAAAGTTACGAAGATCTTATCATTGTAGGAATTGGAGACCCTGGGAAAATGGATTTCAAGGATGAAATATCAAAAGGGTCACCTGTCACCACCAAGGCTTTGGAGGAAGTAATAAAGAGAAGCGGAGCAGTACATTAGGGATAGTATGTGAACAAACAGAATAGCTTAAGAGAGGGCGCAACTTTATACGCCCGCTTGAGAGCATAATTAGTATACAGTGATAAGCAAATGGAGGTATTCTCATGTAAAATACTCTATTTTGGACTGTGGGAAATATTCTTTTATTGTTGAAGAGATAAAATCTTTAATTTCACTTGCTGTCTCTTTTGGGTATACATATTTGAACCTTCCGTACATACCCCATTTTAATGCTCGTTTGGATTCATCCATATCCAGCTTGGTATTTGGGAACCTACTAAGTATAACGTTTTTGGCTGTAGCAGTAAACCTATGTTGTATCAACTCGAAAGTTACAGGCTCATTTGATCTTGCTACATCTATTTTATCTTTTAAGAGTTTCAGGAGTTCTGCATACTCTTCTTTCCAGTTTTCGTATACCATTATTGGAGCAATTATAAAGCCTATGGGATAGCCGGCTTTTGAAATCTTAGAGGCTGCTTCAATACGTTCATAAAAATTTGCTGTATTATGCTCAAAGGAATCTATTACATATTTTGAATTTATGCTTACCCTGAATCGAGTATGACCGTTATGTTTAAGGTTTAGCAAAGAATCTACATTATCAAATTTGGTGACAACCCGTAGTCTTCCCTTGTCAAGAGATCCGAAGAATTCTATTGTTTTGCCAAGACTACCTGTTATATGCTCGATGGCAAGGGGGTCGCCGGCACTGGCAGCTTCGAAGGTTGTAACCTCATCATTATTTTTAGCAATATACCGATTTATAGCATTGAATATATCTTCAAGATTTACATATGTTCGTAGATAAGGCTTAAAGGCCTGGGTCGTATGCAAGTAGCAATATTCACAATTTCCGGGACAATTGGTTGCAAGTGAAAATTCAAAATCTGCAGATGGTTTACAGACTTCCAGGGACATGCTTTTTTTTGTTGCTATAACTAAAGTTTTTTTAGCTCTTGCATATTTTTGATTTTCTGTTTTTCCTGGAATTGAACCTAAGACTTTTTGCAGGGGAGCCTTTATTATTTCTATGCCTTTTTCTTCAAAAGAGCTTAAAAGCTGCTGTCCTAGAGGATATTTAAGTGAAGATGGTTCAAAAAAAACCCTTTCAGGATAAAAAAGTTTCATTAAGCTTCCATGCCTCCCGGTCAAATAGTATTTCAGGAATTATTGTTACAAAAAGTAAATTTAATTATACATTATATTAATATTTGTTATTCAATCGTGAAACAAATACTGTAAATTCAAAATTGTAAAAATAGTTATTAAAAAAGTATATAAAAAAGAAGGAATTTAGAGTCCTATTATAGAATAATACATTATATAAATTTGAGGCTTCCTATATTAGTTTTTAGATGTTTTTATGTAATCCCAAGTTTCAGTTACCATCAATAGTTATTGTCAAGTTGTTTGATATAAAAATTCTTAAGAGTTTTGCACTGTTAAAACATTATTACCTTTTAAAGTTTTTATTTGGAATGCTGAAATCACTTAGAACTATTTGTGTTTTGCATGGCCGGGTAATTTATTTCGAGATTCACTTCTTAAAGTAACAAAAACTATTATACAGTCTATAAAAAGGTGGTATTGGTTTATGAATGTAGAATATATTAATCCATTCATAGAAGCAAGTCAAACGGTATTGCAACAAATAGCTGGCATAGATGCAAAATTGGGTCCTGTATGCTTAAAGGACTCACCGTATACAAGTGACAATATAGTTATAATAGTAGGACTGACGGGAAAAATCAGGGGACAGGCAGTTTTTGCCATGAGTAAGCCTGTAGCTTTAAGTATTGCCTCCAGTATGATGGGGGGGATGGAAGTTACCGAGCTTGACGAAATCTCTAAAAGTGCCATTTCAGAGCTTACCAATATGATTCTTGGTAATACGGCTACTATACTTTACAATAAGGGTATAGGAATTGAAATAACACCACCTTCTTTTCTGATGGGTGATAACATGCAGATTTCTCCAACGAAAATGAAAACAATATGTGTACCGCTGATTTTGGGAGAACAAAGCCAACTGGAAATCTATGTTTCAGTGATTGAATAGAAAGCAGTCATGAAATATTTATCAGACTGATAGATAAGCTTATTATACATATGGAATGCATTGGTAAATCAATATAGTATTTAAGTTTCTTTGAAAAAAGATGGTGACAGCCATCTTTTTTTATGTTGATCATGCAGAGGAAATATTTATATGTTAATATAATATTTGATAGTAAGTTTTATAATGCTATAATGTAAAATCAATTGATAAAAAACCAATAATACTTTTAAAGATTTTGATTGGGAGGAATTATTTTGGCTATTAATATAGTGTTGGTTGAACCTGAAATACCACAAAATACGGGCAATATTGTAAGAACATGTGCAGCTGTTGGTGCCAGTCTACATATGATAAAGCCTCTGGGGTTTTCCGTTGAAGATAAATATTTGAAACGTGCAGGATTGGACTATTGGAACGAAGTCAGTATAGAATATTATGATAGTTTTGACGAGTTAAGGCATAAATATAAGGATCATACTTTTTTTTATGCTACTACTAAAGCCGTAAATTCATATGCTGATGTAAGTTATCCTAAAGACTGCTTTATTGTATTTGGAAAAGAAACTTCAGGATTACCTGAGCCCCTTCTTCTTGAAAACAAAAAGTGGTGCATAAGAATTCCTATGAAGGATGATATTAGATCCCTAAATCTTTCCAACTCTGTTGCAATAATTATATTTGAAGCTTTAAGGCAAAATAACTTTGCCGGGCTAAACACAGAAGGAAAGTTAACTAAGTATACATGGTAATAGAGATCGAACTGTAAAGATAAACATATAATTCGCTCCGCTAATTTGATACAAATGGCGGGATCATCAAGTTTATCTACTTTTACAGTTCGATCTCTATAGAATATTGTATAACAAAGCAGATCAAGAGGTGAAGTGAATGGTTAATAGGGAAAGAATGGTAAATGAATTTTTGGAATTGGTCAGGATTGACAGCCTCACACTTAAGGAAAGAAATATGGCCGATGCTTTAAAAGTTAAGCTTAACGGTATGGGGATTTTAGTTAAAGAAGATGATGCAGGAACTAAAATAGGCGGAGATGCAGGAAACCTTATATGCAAAGTAGAGGGTGATAATAATATTGCTCCTATTCTTCTAATGGCGCATATGGATACTGTAGTTCCAGGAATAGGGAAAAAACCCAGAGTTGAAGGAAATATTATTAAGACTGACGGAACAACTGTATTAGGAGGTGACGATGTTGCAGGAATAGAATGCATTCTGGAGTCTTTAAGGGTGTTGAAGGAAAATAATCTCCACCACGGTGATATTAACATAGTCTTTACTGTAGCAGAAGAAGGCGGACTTTTAGGAGCAAAGAATCTTGATATCGCTAATATTAATGCCAAATACGGTTTTGTTATGGATGACGGAGGGAAGATAGGCCACGTAGCTGTTCGGGCACCATCACAGAATAAAATTGATATAAAAGTGATCGGTAAGGCTGCACACGCAGGTCTTGAACCTGAAAAGGGAGTCAGTGCAATACAAATTGCGTCGGAGGCTATTTCAGTAATGAACCTGGGTAGAATTGATGGTGAAACTACTGCAAACGTAGGTATTATAAAAGGCGGCCAGGCAACAAATATAGTATGTGAAAGTGTGGAAATAACGGCTGAAGCAAGAAGTAGGGACCCGGAGAAGCTTAGGAAGCAGACCCAGCATATGAAGGATTGTTTTTTAAAGGCTGCACAGAAATTGGGAGGAAGAATTGTTTTTGATTCCGAACTTGTTTACCCGTCATTTAATATAAGCGAGGATGATGAAATAATCGGAATTTTGAAGTCAGCTTCAGAGAAAGCCGGTGTTGAGCTAAAGCTGGAGTCCACAGGAGGAGGAAGCGATACAAATATAATAAATGGAAAAGGTATAAAGGCCGTTGATATTAGTGTAGGGATGGATAAGGTACACAGTGTAGATGAGCAAATATCCATTGATGATATGGTAAAAGCAGCCGAGTTTTTAGTTTCAATAATAACTTCGGTTAATTCATGATATATTTTTTGTATAAGACTTTAAAGGCGTATTATCGAAATTATGTTCAGATAATGGAGGTTTGATTTATGGTAAAAAGAATTGGTGTGCTGACAGGTGGAGGAGATTGCCCCGGTTTAAATGCAGTATTAAGAGCTGTAGTAAAAACCGCCATGATGAAGTACGGGTATGAGGTGATTGGATTCAAAGATGGTTATAAGGGTCTTGTAATGAACAATTTTATCAAGTTTGAGACTGACCATGTATCAGGGATACTTGATAAAGGGGGCACAATCCTTGGTACATCCAATAAGGATAATCCTTTTAATTTTAAGGTTGAGACTGATGGTAAGGTAGAATACAAAGATATGTCCAAAAGTGTAATTGAGAATATAAATATGTTTGGGATAGACTGTATGGTATTTGTTGGAGGAGACGGTACTCTGACAAGTGCCAGGGATTTTTCTAAGATGGGAGTTAAATCTATAGGAGTTCCCAAGACTATTGATAATGATCTTTCTGCCACCGATATTACTTTTGGTTTTATGACTGCTGTAGAGACAGCTACTGAAGCCATTGACAAGCTGCACTCTACTGCAGAATCACATCACAGAGTTATGATTCTGGAGGTAATGGGAAGGTATGCAGGGTGGATAGCGTTGGAATCGGGTATAGCAGGGGGAGCAGACGTAATTCTTATACCTGAGATCCCCTATGATATTAATAAAGTTGCCCAAAAGATTATGGAAAGAAAGAATAAGGGTAAAAGCTTTAGCATAGTCGTAGCTGCAGAAGGCGCAAAGTCTATTGGCGGAAATGTAGTCGTCAGTAAGGTAGTAAAAGATAGTCCGGACCCTGTCAGGTTAGGTGGTATAGGAAACAAAATAGCAGAAGAGATTGAAAAGCTGACAGGAATCGAAACAAGAGTGACGGTTCTGGGGCATTTGCAAAGAGGGGGAAGCCCGATACCTTTTGACAGGGTGCTGTCCACAAGGTACGGTGTTGCTGCTGTAGAACTTATAAATGAAGGCAAATTCGGAAGAATGGTAAGTCTTAACGGCAACACTATAACTTCTGTTCCCCTTGAGGATGCAGTTGGGAGACTAAAGACAGTTGATGCAGATGGAGAGCTGGTCAGGATAGCCAAGAGTATAGGAGTAGGATTTGGAGACTAGTCTAAGTGTTTCACTCTTTATGTACCGGATTTGGGGAGGTCTTATATGCTTGATTTTAAGGAAATAGATATATATGATAAACCATTGTTTGATAAGTATTTGCTGGAATATAAGCCCAGGGCTTCAGAGATGAATTTTACGAACTTTTTTATGTGGAGAAACTTTTATAAATTTAAATTTATTGAGATTTCAAATTTACTTTGTATAATTTCAGTACCTGATAATGGGGAACCATTTGCTTTTATACCTATAGGCATGCATACACCAGAAGGGTTCAGGGGTACAGTTTTTAGGATAATGGATTATTTTTTTGAAAATGGGTGGAGACCCGTTTTCAAACGTGTAGAAGAGGAAAAAGTTCAGCTTTTTAAAGAGTATCTGAATTTTGCATGTGAAGTGGTTTTTGACCGTGACAGCAGCGATTATGTTTATTTGACAGAAGAACTCATAAATTTAAAGGGCAAAAAGTTTGATGGTAAAAGAAACCATATTAATAAATTTAAAAAGTTATATGAATACGAGTATATACGTATGTCTAATGAACATATAGACGAGTGTATTAGAATAAATGAAGAGTGGTGTGCACAAAGAAGCTGTGATACCCATAAGGAACTGTATTGTGAAAAGATTGCCAATAATGAGTTGCTGAAAAACTTTAGCAAACTTGGCTGCAAAGGTGCACTAATAAAAGTTAACGGAAGGATTGAAGGTTATACTATAGGTGAAGTCCTAAATAATGATACAGCTGTAATCCATATTGAAAAAGCAAGCAGCGATATACGTGGGTTGTATACGATTATAAACCAGCAGTTCTGTGAAAATGAATGGAGAGATATGACTTATATAAACAGGGAACAAGACCTCGGAATAGAAGGTTTAAGAAAGGCAAAGCTTTCATATAACCCTGTTAGAATGACCAATAAGTATTCAGTTTACATGCACTATGCTTAATCTTTAGAAAATTTCTAGGGAATTTATGGAGGTTCCTATGGAAAAATATCGAAAACTAAAGTATAATAAAAAATGCAAATTATAATTCATATGAAGAGGGCATTATGGGTGGTAGAATGAGTGTTTTAACAGAAACATACGGTTTAGTGAAGTCATTTTTAATTAAAGTTAATAACCGGTACTTTGGCACTCAAATAAGAAGGAATGAATTGCTTTCATATTTTTTAATTTCCTCATTCTTATCGTATATGCAGGTAACTGAAAGCCTGCCCCTTAACTCAAGAGGGTTTATTGGGCATGTGCAATCCCTTGTATTTATTCTTATGGCTTTTCGATTTGGTTACCTTGGTTTAATAATAACATTCTTGACTATTAGTATAGAAGTGGTAACAATTGTACAGAAGTTGTTTGATAAGTTTAATAATACCTGGATGCTGGGTTTAACTCTAAAGGTACTATCGGTAATAGTTGTAAGCTTTGTTGCAGTTCTAACTACCAAACAGGAGATTCAGAAAAGAAAGCTTGAACGGTTGGCGGTTACCGATGAGCTAACGGATGTCTATAATCAAAGATTTTTTCATATGATCCTGGAAAGTGAAATTGAAAAGGCGCAGAAAAGCAAACATTCAGTTGGGCTGATCATGATAGATATTGATAACTTTAAAATGTACAATGATATATATGGACACGAATGCGGAGATAGTATACTTAAGGGGACAGTACTGATTTTAAAGGAGATAATAAAGGAAGAAAGCTACATATGCAGGTATGGCGGAGACGAATTTGCAGTTATATATACTAATACTGACCTGGAAACATTGGAATACAGGGCGAATAATCTTCGTCAAGAATTTGAACAGATAAAGAAAGATTATTATCGGGAGGATTTGTACGATAAGGTCACTCTTTCAATAGGACTATCCGAATATCCAAATATGTCAAGGGGTAAGAACGAACTTATCTACCAGGCAGACATGGCTTTATACCATGCAAAAAACCTGGGAAAAGATAAAGTTCATCTTTATCATGATGTTATTATGCAAATCAGGAAGAACATAAGTTCCGATCACCAGCAACTTATAGGTATATTTAAAGGGCTGTTGAGCACAATATCTGTCAAAGATAAATATACTCATGGGCATTGTGAGCGCGTATCTGCTTATGCAGTTATGATTGGAGAAGCCTTAGGTTTAAATTTAAAAGAAATAAGCATTATTCAATATGCAGGTCTATTACATGATATTGGCAAAATCGAGATGCCTAAATCAATACTAAACAAGATAGAAGATTTAACAGAAGAAGAGGTTAATTATATTCGCCTGCATCCTGTTTATAGTGAAAATATTCTGGAGCCTTTGGAAGAAATGGACCAGCTAATTGACTATGTAAGACATCACCATGAAAGGTATGATGGTAAAGGGTATCCTGACGGACTTATAGGCGAAGAAATCAGTCTTGGTGCCAGAATACTGTGCGTAGCAGATTCATTCGATGCTATGATTTCTGACCGTCCATATAGTAAGGGGATGACAATGGAACAAGCTTTTAGAGAACTGGAAATGCATGCAGGGACTCAATTTGATAAAGAAATAGTAAATATTTTTATTAGATTAATGAAATCTAAAGTAGCATAAATCACATCTTCTTTTTACTTTTCCATATCTATTAGCCTCAAAGAACAAATCACTATATTAGCCACAATAGTAAATTTATTTAGCAAGAGGGAATAGTTTCTAATTTTTAAAATTTTTAAATTGAGTATGACAATATATTGCAAAATATGTTGATTAAGTGATAAACTTAATATAAGGTTGCTAAAAAACTCCAGATTTTTACTTTAAATTGACACAAGTAGATATTTTTACACAATCTTGTGGTAAATTATGTGAGGTATTATGAGTAATTTGATTTATAGTTTTCCAAAAAGGCAGAAAAAAACAATTCATAGGTTCTGCAAAATATTATCAGCCGAATCCTTTATTCCTGAAAAGGTAGTTGAGAATGAGGATATAATTAATAATTACAATTTGCCCTTTAGAAGCAATATAATTGTAAAATCAATAGGAGTAGAGAGAAGGCATGTTGCAGATGAGGTGGAGGATGACAGTGATGTCCTTTTAAAGTCTGCAAAAAAGTGTCTTGATAAAATTGGAATATTACCGGATAGTCTTTCAAGAATTATTGTAAACAAATTCTTAGGAGACAATCTTCTTCCGATGACTGCAAGCAGATTACAAGGGAAACTCTGCAGCAAGACTGCCGTACATTCCTTTGATATAGATGGAGGTATATCGTCTTTTCTACACTCTTTTGATGTGGTTTCGAGATTTATAAATTCAGGGGATGAATATATTCTTTTATCTTCAGGTGGTATTCATACTAGATTTATTAGCAAAACTGACCCGAGAGTTGCGTTTTTATTTGGGGACGCTTCCGCGTCAGTACTTTTTGGATATGCGGAGCAGCAGCATATATTGTCAAGTTATTTTTATTCAAATTATGAGTATTACGATGTGGCCACATTATTAAGTCCGTTAACTTTGGTAGATAGGACTAAAGACTCATTGAAAAATGATGTATTATCGGTTATATTTGATACTTATAGAATGGAAAATTGGAAAATTGTAGAGGACTTTTATAGAAAAGCTACTTTTGAAGTGTCGAAAAATCTCCTTGAAGAAAGCGGACTTAGCATGGAAGACATGGACTTGGTTTTAGTAACTGAGAATAACAGAAAGATATGGGAGTTAACTTTGGAGACTTTAGGGGTTAATGAAGAAAAAAGCATTTCCTTGATAAAAGATTATGGAAATACTATGTCAGCTATGCTTCCTTTACTTTTGGATTATGGATTTCGTTCCGGAAGAATACAAAAAGGAATGAATATCATGCTGATCTCACATGGAGAAGGGTCTAGCGGAGGGGGGTTAATATACAGGGTTTAGTAAGCAGTAGTAGAATCTATTTATAATTATTTTCAGAAAGCAGACAGGTTTTGACAGTTTTTTAAGGGGGATGGCAATGGATTATAACGAAATTTATAACAAGACCAAGGAATTAATTATTGACTACTTACGTGTGGATGAAAGTGAAGTTACACCGGAGACAAATCTTGTTGACGATCTTTGCGCAGATTCTATTGCAATGGTAGAGTTAGGTTTCAGGTTTTCAGAGACTTTTTCAATACCAATGATCGAGGGCGATTCCGAATTATTTATCATGAAAAATCTTGTTGATTATATTTTTAGTAAAACCAGTAAGTAATACATTATAATTTAGGTGGAGCAATGATGACAGATATTAGATTTCCAGAGATAAAACCTTTAAACATAGAAAGATACGCAAATATCATTTCTACAGGTATTGGGCTGCCAGAAAAAGTTGTTACCAATCAGGATATAATTGATGCATACAATATCATAGCTACCGACAGGGCTGTCGAATTTTCGCTGGGGATAAAAGAAAGAAGATGGATTGATACTGATCAAAAGCTTGACGGGCTAATGGCCAAAGCTGTTGCACAATGCTTGGAAAGAGCTGATATGAGCATTGACAGGGTAGACAGGATAATATATACAAGGCTTTTGGGAGACTATCAGGTTCCGGCTACTTCTATTGGAGTTCTAAGAGAGCTTGGAGCAAGAGTAGGAATACCTGCATTTGACATGACTTGTGCATGCAGCGGATTTATTCATGCTATGGACCTGGCAATACGCTTTATTGATTCTGGTGATGATTATGTTCTTGTTATTGGAGGTGGGGTAACTTCAAAGGGTATACAGTCCTGGAAAAAACCAGACCCTAAGACGGTATTCCTATTTGGCGATGCTGTAGTTGCTATGCTTATAGGTCATTCTGACACAAAACAATTTCTTTCTTCTTATATTTTTACAAATAACTTATTATATGATAATGCTTTTATCCCATGTGGAACGACGCTTTTGAAGAAGGGTGTCGGAGATATTGATTTTGATATATTTAATATGAAAGTTGTAAGCGGGAGTGTAATTCATGAAAGTGCTGTTCAGTATTCCAAGGTGATATCAGAAAAGCTCTTATCAGTGACAGGGCTGTCCCTTGACGAAATTGACTGTTTTATAACATCTGACCAATCGACAAAAATTTGGGAAGCTCAATTAAAGGCTTTAGGAATTCCTTTTGAAAAAAGTCTTAGTTTGTTCTATAAATATGGGAATACTGTTGCAGCTATGAGCCCGTTAATTTTAGATGAACTTATCTATTCAGGCCGTCTTAAGCGAGGAGACCTCGTTATGATGATGGCTCACGGTGCAGGAGCCAGCAGTGGTGGAATGATTTTTAGATTCTAATAGTTTTCAGAGATCTAATTCATGTAAATATAGTACTTTATTACAAAAGATAAGAGATTATATATTATATTTTTAAATTTACTGGGTAACTTGGGGAGGGACTTTAATGAACTATTGCGATTTATTATTTAGTACTGAAGTAAAAGACCTTGAAAGGGAAGTAATTATCGATGCAGAAAGTGGAAAAAGGCTTTCCTACAGAGAGCTTAAAGAAGAAGTTTTAAAAGTTGCTGCATTTTTAAGATCCAAGGGTTACAAACCCCGGACTGTTTTTTCAACACACCTTTATAATAGTGCGGAAGCTGCAATTATACTTCTGGCAATTCAATACATAGGGTGTGTTATATCTCTTATAGACCCTCTGTTTAAGGCGGATGAATTATCCTACTATGTAGAGGATTCGGGATCAAAATGTCTTATTACGCACCTTAACGAGGCTGATATTAAAATCGGACTTGAGCATGAAGTTGAAATAATAAATATAAAAGAAATAGAGGATGTTTGTAGTAAAATAGTTGCAGACTCATATGAAGGTCTTAGAATGTATGACTTTGATGAAGATGAGTTGGCAATGCTCCTTTATACGTCAGGGTCTACATCAACACCTAAAGCAGTAATGCTATCAACGGGTTGTTTTTATACATTTCTTGATAAAAGCAATAAATCAATGTATAGGTATGAACCTGCAGACAGGCTTTTATGCTTTGTACCTTTTTCGCATGCATATGGCTCTGTTTCCCTTCTAATACCGGCATTGGCTCACAAAGCGGCAATTGTTTTCTTAAGGTCATTTCATCCGGCCAAGGTTGCAAATACAATATCAAGCGAAAATATTACTCATATTTTCGGGGTGCCTACTCATTATCAGCAGCTATTAAAATACGAGTCTTTTTTTAAAGACCTTAGAAAGCTAAAAGCAGCTTTTAGTGCAGCTGCTCCTCTTAGCTACGACACTGCCTTTTCATGGTTTAAAAATACAGGGGTATATTTGGATGAAGGTTATGGTATGACAGAAGCCACTACCCTTATTTCGACGAGGATGTCCTTGCTCCCGGAGCCATCCGGAAATGTTGGATTTCCTCCTGAAAATATTATTAGGATTGAGGCTGTTGATGAAGATAAAAAAGTTGTAGAAGATGGAATAATTGGGGAGTTGAGAATAACTGGTCCTGGATTAATGCTGGGGTATCTAAATCGTCCAAAGGAAACAGCAGAGAGATTAAAAGGCGGTTGGCTTTATACCGGAGATTTCGGATACCGAAGAAGTGACGGTTCATATGTCATATGTGGTAGAAAAACAGAATTTATAAATGTAGCAGGTCTTAAGATATCGCCTATTGAGATTGAAGCTGCACTAAACTCGCACCCGGATGTTGTAGATTCTGCAGCTATTGGAGTCGAGGATAATATTTATGGGGAAGTTGTGAAAGCGTTTGTTGTCAAAAGAGAAGATTCAAAGGTATCAGAGAGGGAGTTAATCAAATACTTATCGAACAAACTTGCAAATTTCAAGGTACCAAAGTATATATCATTTCTAGATGAGTTCCCAAGAAACAATGTAGGAAAAATAGACAAGAAGGCTTTAAAAAGTCTTTAGCTTATTTAATTAGAAGGTGTTGTGTGTTATGAATGAAGCTAGTTCTAAATTTGTTGATAATCTAGCTATGGAAAAGCTCATTAGGGAAAAGCTTTTAAAAGTAAGTCACAGACCTAAGCGCTTACATTTTTATGAGCATGAAAAAATACTAAATGACCTGGAAAAATGCAAGCTTGATATGTCAAGTGTTAAATGTGTAGAAGACGATAAACGCTTAAAGTGTTTTAAAATAACATCCTTTGAAAAAACATTGGATTATAATGAGAACAATACAATTTATCTTTATTATCACCCTGCAGAAAACTCAATTTGCAATGTTTTATTTCTGCATGGATTGTATGATGATAATATGTATAACTATGCTTTCTTAATCAGACTGCTAAATGAGTTGAAATTCAATGTTTTTTTTATGGTATCTCCTTACCATTTTAATAGAAAACCGGAAGCTAGTTATTTTAGTGGAGAATACTTCATAAGTGCTGATCTCGTTAGATCCCGGAATGCTTTTAAACAAGCTCTTTATGATATCGAAGCTTCCTTTGAGTTAATTAGTTATTGCAACGATTTGCCCAAGCTGCTTGTTGGGTTTAGTATGGGCGGGTGCATATCGTTACGTTATCATATTTTAAGAAACCGGTTCATTGGAACCTTCTTAATAAATCCCGTTACAGATTTGTTAAGATTGATTTGGGACAATCCTTTACTTACTACTGTTAAGAGTGACCTTGAAAGATGCGGTTATGGAAAAGAAGAAGTGGATCATGTTTTCAAGGAACTGGACCCATGCGAGAATTTAAATAGTGATTTCAATGTTGACAATATTGCAGCTGTATATTCACTATACGATCAGATTATAGGTCAAGAAAAATATAAGGTATTCATTGAAAAAGTGGGTTTTAAAAATTTACTTGCTTACAATGCAGGACACTTGAATATTTTAAGGGTACCCAAGCTTTCCAGGGATATTTACGATTTTTTTGTGAAATTGAATACGTAAAACTACAAGGCTTACAATTGAACTAAATCTAAGAAGTCCATAACAGTAAATTCGCTTTTATTACAAATCATTTCTATGCGTATTAAGAATTGAAATAACCATATTATTTAGGGGAGGTTTACAATGAGTAACTATTTTTATCCCGAAGAAAGAATAGCGATCGTTGGAATGGGGGCATTGTTTCCTGATGCAAATAACATTAATCTATTTTGGAATAATATTCTAAGTAAGAAGGTTTCTATTAAGGAAGTACCAGATAGTGTCTTTGATAAGGGTATTTTTTATAATCCGAATGTATTGGGAAAAATCAATAAGAATGATAAGTCATACACAAAGATTGCAGCCATTGTTGATGTTGATAATTATGCTGATCTAACTAAAAAATTCAAAATACCTCCTACTGTAGCCGAGCATATGGATCCAAATCAACATGTGGCAATATATTGTGTTGATCAAGCTTTACAGTCTTTGGCAAACAGTAATATTAACAAGGAACGTGCAGCAGTTATAATGGGTATAGGTGCTCCTGGAAGACGCTATGACAACATTATAAGAAGGACTTTTTACGAAAGAGTGGAAGAATATTTACGTCATAATTCCAAACTGAACTCCAATCTTGAGTTATCAGAAATGGATGAATTACTTAAAGAGCTTGCAAAGATTACTCTAAAGGATTCCATTCCTATAACAGAAGACAGTGCACCTGGAATGCTTCAGAGTATAACTGCGGCAAGGATTACGAATTTATTTGACTTTTACGGACCTTCATATACAGTAGATGCTGCATGTGCTTCTGCTCTCGCAGCTGCGACGAGTGGAATTACCGGACTTTTAAACGGAGAATATGATGTATTGGTTACCGGCGGAGTTGACGTAACTTTGGATGAAACTCCTTTTGTAGTTTTTTCCGCAATAAATGCACTGTCTCCAAGTGGCTGTTTTCCTTTCGATTCTCGGGCAAATGGGTTTGTAACCGGCTTGGGAGGAGGGGCGCTGATCCTAAAAAGATTAGGAGATGCCATAAGGGATGGTGACCGTATATATGCGCTTATATCAGGCTTCGGCCAGGGCAGTGACGGCAAGGGCAAGTATATTGCTGCTCCAAATGAAGAGGGACAGGTACGGGTTGTACAAAATGCTTTAAGTATGGCAGGATATCATGTGGATACCATTGAGTATATAGAAGCTCATGGTACGGGAACTACTGTTGGAGATGTTGTTGAGCTTGGCGCATTAAAGAAAGCTTTTCAGGCTCTTGGGGCGACAAAGCAGAACTACTGCGGTGTAGGTTCTGTGAAGTCAAATATAGGCCATTTGAGATATGCATCCGGAGCACCCGGATTAATAAAGGCATCCTTAGCCTTATACAATAAGGTTCTTCCTCCTACTGCCAATATTCAAATAATTAATCCAAAGCTAAAGCTTGAAGGTTCTCCATTCTACATACTAACGGATGAAAAACCGTGGCAGGAAAACAGTTCATATCCTAGAAGAGCCAATGTCAGTGCCTATGGGTTTGGCGGTGCTGATTACCATATTACTCTGGAAGAATTCAGACCGGAATTTTTGAAAAAGACGTATTCTCTCTCAAAGACCGCACAAGCGGTTAAAACCTCACTCTCCAATGAGGAGGCTGATTCTTTGCCGGAAGTTGTATTTTTCTCTGGAGACTCTATAGAAGAAATCAAAGAATCATGTATAAGGTTTATTGAATCTTATAAGGATAGTTTGGACTTTGGAAGTGCAGTGCTTTATAATAATTCTTCTATCTCATCAAAGAAGGATCTTAGGCTGGCATTTTGCATCAATTCAATGAAGGAGCTTATGGAGAGGTATAACCTGTTTGACGAATTTACTAAGCAAGGTAAGCTTGACAATACACAGGCACTTAATCTAAAAGGCATATACTTTGGAAAAGGTGAAGCTGTAACTTCGGATAAAGTAACATGGATGTTCCCAGGGCAAGCTTCTCAATACCCAAATATGTTAAAGGGAATTTATGAGACCTATCCCATTGTTGAGTCCCTGTATATGCAGGTTGATGCTGTCTGGAAGGCAAAGTATGGTTATGATATTACTTCCCTGATTTTTGGAAGCGAAGAAGAGTACTTGGAAAAGGAACTGAAGAATACTAAGAATACCCATCCTGCCGTATTTTTAAGCAGCATAGCTATGTACAAGCTTCTTTCAGAATCAGGGCTAAAGGCAGATTACATGATAGGTCACAGCCTGGGCGAAGTTTCAGCACTTTATGCAAGCGGGATGCTGGATTTAAGATCTGCTGTTGGTTTGGTAGGTGAGAGGGGCTTTTCCTTTGATAGTATACCTCAAGATAAACGCGGTATTATGGTAAGTGTGAAGGCTGATAAGTCAAGGGTTGAAGATATTATTAAAGAAAATGGTTTTAGAGTGGATATTGCCAATATTAATTCTCCAGAGCAAACTGTTGTTGGAGGAAACCAGGAAGAAATAGATAAAATGGCAGAGTTTTTAGGTCAGAATAAAATTACACATACTAAATTGAATGTTTCTCATGCTTTCCACACAAGTCTTACATCGGATGCTGCCGAAAGCTTCTATAATAAAATAGCTGATATTAGGTTTAATGTTCCCGGCAGCAAAGTAATGGCATGCCATCTTGTGGATTTTTATCCTGATATAAAAGACAGGATGAATGAAATACCTTCCATATTAAAAGAGCAGATAATTTCAACCGTTAACTTTACAGATTCAATTTTAAAGCTCTACGAAAAAGGTGTAAGGATCTTTGTTGAAGCAGGTCCGTCTTCTATACTGACAAATCTAGTAAAGAATATCCTTAGTGGGAAGGATGTAAAAGTAATAGCTTCAAACAATAGAAAGAAAGATCCTGTAGAAGCTTATAAGCTGGCTTTAGCAGAGCTCTTTACCTCTGGTATTGATATTTGTACAATACCTTCGATACAGGATTTGGTGATTGGAACAGGAAGGGATAAGCCGGCTCAAACTCTTAATAATTTAAAAGAAGATGTCAATAATCAGAAGGAAATAAATACCCTTCCTTCAAAGCCTTCCGTAAAGGAAAGTATTGTATACAGCGGGGTATCGGTTGGTTTGCCCGGTACATTCAAAAATGTATTTTCAGATGATAATTTTGACCTTCTTTTCGAAGGAAAAAACCTTATTGAAATGCTTACTGATGATGAAATGAACAGTTTAGTAGATTTAAATATTACAAGGCTTATAAAATCTGAGGGAGTTACTACCTTTAAAAAGCTGTCATCCATTAATGAAGTTATACAGCTGGCAGGTAAGCTTGGCAAAATAGACATGCTAAGTGATTACCAGGTTGATGAAAAGATCATAAAGCAGATGACTCTGACTGTGTGTGCAGGGGTTGCAGCAGGGTATGAAGCTTTGAAGGATGCCGGAATTCCTTTGGTAAGAGAGCAGGTAAAGACGGCAGCTGGATCTAGTTTACCTGGAAGACTGGTGCTTCCTGAAGAGATGCAGGAAGATACGGGAATCATATTTGCAAATGGTTTCATAGCAATTGAACCTTTTATTAGTGAAGTTTCAAAGTATATTGCCAGCAAATTCGGAAGGAAAACAAGAAACGATTTAATAAATTTCTATGAGGCAGTAATTTCTAAAGTAAGTGACTACAATGTGAAAAAAATACTGTCTGACTGGTTTACTCTCCACTATTCAAGACTTCTGTACAACAGTGGTGAGGAAGATATATATGAATTTAACCACGATTTTATGGGACTTGTATCTTCACAGGCAAATAACAGGCTTGCGCAATTTATTGGAGCCATGGGACCGAATTTTTATATAAGTGCAGCCTGTTCTTCAACTGCCAGTGCAGTTACTGTAGCAGAGGACCTCATTAGAGCTGGACATGCAGGAAGAATGATAGTAATAGGCTCAGAGAATGTTACATCAAAGACAGCTCTACCCTGGGTCGGAGCAAGCTTTTTAAGTATGGGTGCAGCCACCGATTCGTCAAACGTCTTTGAGGCAGCAGTACCCTTTGATAATAGAAGGAATGGAATGATCCTGGGAGCAGGTGCTGTGGGGCTAGTCCTTGAAAAAGAAGAGGATGTAGCAAGAAGAGGCATGAATGGAGTCTGCCGTATTTTAGGTACACATGCTTTTAATACTGCAGGACACCAGGCGAAGATTGACAGTAACAGGTATTGTATTGAGCTGGATAAGTTCATGACAAAAATGGAGAAAGAATACAAACTTGACAGAAAGAGTATTGCTTCTAAGACAGTATATTATTCTCATGAGACTTATTCCCCAAGAAGAGGTGGATGTTCACAAACAGAAAAAATGGCACTGGAAAGGGCTTTTGGAGAGAAGTACAGGGATATTAAGGTCATTAATACAAAGGGGATGACAGGTCATACCATGGCAGCATCCATTGAAGAAGCTGTGGCAGCAAAAGCACTGCAATATCAGAAAATTCCGCCTGTAGCCAATTACAGGGAACCGGATCCGGAGCTTGAAGGCCTGAATTTATCCCAAGGCGGCTCATATAACTTTGAATTTGTTATAAGAATGGTTACAGGTTATGGGGCACAGGGGAACTATCATCTTTTGCAAAAGTTAGCTTCAGGGGACCAGCGGATTTTTGATAATAAGCTGTACCAGGAGTGGCTTAGAAGCCTAACGCATTCACAGGATGTGAAGTTGAAAAAGTATGGACGGCTTCTTGTTGCAGAAGGGGATGTGGGTGGTCAGATACCAGGGACATATACCACTTTTAGTTCTAATGATAAAGAAGAGAGGGAAGAAGGTGTACCAAGACAGGTAAACTTTTCTGAACTTAAAGAGGCTGCTTCTTTTAAGGACAAACCCTCTTCACAGGATATGGACATAAAAGGTGAAATATTATCTGTTTATTCTGAAGTAACCAAATACCCGATAGAAATGTTAGATCTTTCTATGGAGGTTGAGGCTGATCTAGGCATTGATACAGTGAAACAGGCAACTATCTTTTCGATAATTTCGGAGAAATTTAATATTTCAGAGGAGGAAGGTCTGAAGCTTTCAAACTATCCAACAATAGGGCATATTGTCAGCCTGATTCAAGAGAAAGTAGGTGCTGGGCCAAAAAGCGAAAAGAGTAATACTGTAACAACGGACAAAGGTTTAAGTCATGCTGCTTCAATTGATTGTTCGGATGAAGTCTTTAAAGTTATTTCGGAGATTACAAAATATCCTGTAGAGATGCTTGAAAAAGACATGGAAATGGAAGCTGACCTGGGTATAGATACTGTTAAGCAAGCAACAATTTTCTCGCTGCTAAGTCAAAAATTCGGTATTGACGGAGAACAAAGCTTAAATATTTCCCAATATAGAACTATTGGGGCTGTTATAGATTTTATCAGTACAAATTACAATGGAAAAAGTATAAACCTTGATGATAAAAAAGTAGAACAAAGCAAGCAAGTTACTTATAAAGACAGTATCACGCCTAAAGTAGAGAGGGACGGATCGGATAATAAAGTTTTTAAAGAAATAAACGGTACAGATAACATAGAGCAGGAAGTAATGAAGGTCATATCTGAAGTAACCAAATATCCGGTGGAGATGCTTGAAAGGGATATGGAAATGGAAGCTGATCTGGGTATTGATACTGTCAAACAGGCTACAATATTCTCGATAATTAATGATAAGTTCAAGGCTTCAGGGGATGATAGTTTAAATATCTCTCAATATAGAACCATTGGCTCCCTTGTTGATATGATTAAGGAGAGCATTGCAGATAAATCCTCTTATTCAAATATTGATAATAAGAAGACTCCAGACCCCGAAGAAGAGCCGGCTGAAATAGACGAGAACGCTGAAGTGGGTAAGATAGAAAGAGATCTTTGTCTTCAAATTCCTGTTTTTGTAGAAGAGGAGGTTGGTAAGCCTGACTTTGATTTAAAGGATAGGAACATTTGGGTTATTGGTGACCATAAAGAAATGGTTCGAAGAATTTCAGGTTATTTTAAGGACCTTTCAGGTAATGTTGAAGAATTTGTTTTTAGTGTCTTTAATGATGCATCAGAGCTTTATAATAAAGCTGGTGAGTTTTGTAAAAAGGATGTTGATGTAATTGTTGATTGTACTCATATAGGTGCAGATGTGGAGTTTGATAAAATATCAAGAAATCAGGAAGAAAGAATAATCTTTCTAAATAGTGAGGCAAGGTTTATCTTCTACAAAAAACTTGGAGAAAAGCTTCACGAGCCTGAAATAAGAATCGTCTGCGCAGTTTCCATGGATGGTTGTCATGGCTATTTGGAACAGGAACAAAAGAGTATAGATCCTTTTTATGGAGCTTTATGTGGTTTTTATAAAGGTCTTGGAAAAGAGTGGAAGAAATCCAGTATAAAAATAGTTGATTTATGTCTGGAAGGTGTAAGTCAATTATCGGATGATTCTATAGCAAAATTGGCAAATGAGCTTGAGATTTCCTCTTTTGATTGTGAAATCGGTTATATGAAAGGTAAACGCGTTGTATTAAGAATTGATTACTTAGACCGAACAGATTTCAAGGAAGTAGAGTTTTCAGCAGATACTCACTTTGTAATTACAGGGGGCGGGTATGGAATCACATCTGAAATTATTAGAGGATTATCTAAAAGATTTAAAGGTAAATTTACAATAATAGGAAGGACTTGTTTGCCGGAGGATATTAAGGACCTTTCGCAGCTTAATGAAAGAGAACTAAGTCAAAAGAAGCTGGAGATTCAAAAAATATTAGGCAGTAAACATGAAAGAGTAACACCTTTAATGATTCAAGAAGAGTTCGAAAAGATTTTAAGAGCTATTTCGGTTTATAATTTGGTTAATGAAGTAGAAAGAAACGGAAGTAAAGCTTTGTATCTATCCTGTGATGTAAGAGATTATGAAAACCTGCAGATTGCTTTAGAGAAATCTGTAGAACAGAATGGTCCTGTCAATGTTCTTATTCATGCAGCAGGAATTGAAAAGAGCAGGCTTTTACGAGAAAAACCTGGAGAGGAATTTAACCTGGTGTTTTCTGTTAAGGCTGAAGGTGCATGCAATATATATCGTTTAATAGATAAAAAGGAGCTAAAAGCTGTAATAGGGTTTTCCTCCATTTCAGGAAGATTTGGCAACGAGGCTCAGGTTGATTATTGTGCAGCAAACAGCTTTATAAACAGTTTTATTGCCATGATTAAAGCTAAACATAAAGGTATTCATGCATTAAGTATTTCATGGTCCGGTTGGAAAGATACAGGAATGGCCTGGAGAAATGAATTTGTAAAAAAATACTCGGAGGAAATGGGGCTTCATCTTATCGAGCCTGAAAGGGGAACAGAAGAGTTTATCAATGTTTTAACCAATAATGTAGAATCAAATGAAATTATTATAAGCAAAGGACTTCACCATTTTGTTTCCAATAAAATGATGAAGGACAGTTTGAATGAGACACCTTTTATTGACTGGGTTACTAAAAGAAATGGGACTTATGAAAAAGCCTTCAAGATTTTTTCTGTCAAAAGAGACCCCATTATGGACCATCACAGGCTTGGAATAACGCCGCTTACTCCTGCTGTAGCTTTTATGGAATTATATGCGGAGTATCACAGCCTTCATTTTGGCAGAAAAGAACAGTATTGTTTTAGAGACATAAGAATTGACAGACCCCTTAAGCTGTTTCATGAAAAGGCCCAGGAAGTGATCATGGTGGCTCATCCCGGCATTGAACCGGAAAGCTTTAGGATTACCTCATACACATATTTGGATTTGAAGCTTGGTATTTCGAAGCTTGTATCTCTAAATAACATGAGTTTAAGCAGCAGACTTGGTGATTACCAGCATTTACTTGAAGCTATGTGCATTGAAAATGAAGCAATGGAAGAAGGTTTTATAAGGGATTCGCTAAACACATTTAACGAAAGACAATTTAATTCTATCAGGCTGGGAACACTGTTTGTTGATGAACGCAAAGAGAATAGCGTGTTCAGACGAAATAAGAACGGAGCTGTTTATTCCGTGTTTTTACCTGGTGAGCAGGTCACTAATGCCAAGTACCAGCTGGAAAAATTACTGGTGAACCCGGCTTTTATGGATGCGGTTTTCCAGACTTGCGGTGTTCACTCACAATATAACAGTGACAGGGTTTATCTGCCATGGGAAGTTAAAGAGTTTGGTATAGTAAAAGCCCCAAGGGAGCTTGGCCTCTATAAGTGTTATGCAAGATTAAAAAGCAGCAGTGATGAGCTTAAAGTTTATGATGTTGTTATGGTTAACGAAAAGGGCGAAGTATGCTACTATGCCAAAGATGTAACAATGAGGCGTATAAACTCATGATTTATAAGGATAAAAAGAATATGAAAACCACAGTAAGTCTAATTGAAAACTATATACAGGTCTTATCCAACTATTTTGAGCTCTATTCTTGCATTGTAGATATGAGAGAAATAGGAAGGCTGTATAGGGCAAAGGATGAAAGTCTTTTTTCGATACTGTCGGATGCTGAACTGGAGTTTTTAAAAGAATTAAAAAGTCCAAAGAACAGGCTTCAGTGGATAGCTGGAAGATACGCTGTAAAATCTGCTTTTTTCAAGTACAAGCTGGAAAGGCAAAGCCTTTTGGATTTAAGGTGTGTTGATATACTAAGGGGGGCGGATTCCGCCCCATACCTTCTACAGTACCCTCATGTGAATATTTCCATAACACACTCTTTTCCTTATTGTATTGGGGTAGTCTGTGAAAAGAAGGTAGGAATAGATATTGAGAAGATATTTCAACCTGAGGACTCTTTAATCCGCTATTTTTATTCAAATAAGGAACAGGAATTGTTAATGGATTTTAAGGACCATAATGAATATTCTATAAAATCCGTGGTTTATTGGACAAGAAAGGAAGCAGTATCAAAGCTTCTAGGCCTGGGAATGAAGATGAATTTTAAAGAGCTTGATACAACAAGTGATGAGTTATACCTCAATAGCCTTTACAGTGGACCTATAAAATTGTCATCCTTCATTTGCAACGATTTTTGTGTGTCACTGGCAGTGGGATAAAAAGTTTGTTTAAAAACGAGAAACTTGTGCATAATAGTATAGGATTTATCAGTATATGAAGCATGACACTAACTTTGTTAAAAATTTATTTATTTTTATTTTTTAGTATTGAAAATCAAAATGAAATAATATAAAATGGTTGTTGGTGTAAGATAAGCTTGCCAAAATATGAATTATTTACTGCGTTCATGCTACCTGGTAGCTAATATAAGTATTAATTCAAATATAATTTACATAGGAGGCGATAATAATGGCAGTAAAAGTAGGTATTAACGGTTTCGGACGTATCGGGCGTCTTGTTTTCAGGGCTTCTCTAAATAACCCTAATGTTGAGGTTGTAGGTATCAACGATCCATTTATTGACCTTGAATACATGCAATATATGTTAAAGTATGATACTGTACACGGTCAATTTAAAGGTGAGATTTCCGACGATAATGGAAAGTTTGTTGTAAACGGCAAGAAGATTAGCGTTTACGCAAGTATGGACCCAGCTGAAATTCCTTGGAGCGAATGTGGTGCAGATTATGTTGTGGAATCTACAGGTGTATTCACGACTACAGAAAAAGCTTCAGCTCATATAAAAGGCGGAGCTAAGAAAGTAGTTATCAGTGCTCCTTCAGCTGATGCTCCAATGTTCGTAATGGGCGTAAACAATGATAAATATACAAAAGACATGACTGTTGTATCAAATGCATCATGTACAACAAACTGCTTGGCTCCTTTGGCTAAAGTTATTCATGACAACTTCGGTATAATCGAAGGTTTAATGACAACAGTTCATGCAACAACTGCTACTCAGAAGACAGTTGACGGTCCTTCAAAGAAAGACTGGAGGGGCGGACGTGCAGCAGCAGGCAACATAATTCCTTCATCAACAGGTGCTGCTAAAGCTGTTGGAAAAGTTATTCCTGAGTTAAACGGTAAACTTACAGGTATGGCATTTAGAGTACCGACTCTTGATGTATCGGTTGTTGACTTGACATGCCGCTTGGAGAAGGCTGCTACTTATGATGAAATCAAGGCGGCAGTTAAGAAAGCTTCTGAAAATGAATTAAAGGGTATCCTCGGATATACTGAAGATGAAGTTGTATCATCAGACTATATAGGTGATGCTCGTACTTCAATATTCGATGCTAAAGCTGGTATCGCATTAAACAGCAATTTTGTTAAGTTAGTATCCTGGTATGACAATGAATGGGGTTATTCAAACAAAGTTGTTGATTTGATAGCTTATATGGCTTCTGTAGATGCGAAATAATTGACAATCAATAACAAAATATGCTTAATACACAAAGGTTCGGTTGCAAAACCGGACCTTTTTGAGCGTCTGGGCTGCACTGGTGAATAAAGTTTTAGTTTATTGGATATTAATTTATAGAGGTATAGAGGTCAAACTGTAAAAGCAAATCAAGCAGATGGGGAAGAGTAAAAAACTTTGTTAAAAAATAGATAAATTTTAGTGTGGACTATTGAAAAGACAGGCAAAAAGATGTAAAATGTAAACGGTTAAAATAGAGGCATTTTTTGGCTTTGTTACATATTGAGACACAGCTGAAAATTTAGTAAATATTAATTCTTAAGTCAAATATTCAATAAATTTAGGAGTGTGAATATTTATGGCAATGATGAACAAGAAGACTATTGAGGATGTAGACGTAAAAGGGAAAAAGGTTATAGTTCGAGTAGACTTTAACGTACCCTTGGATGAGAACAGAAACATAACAGATGATAAAAGAATAGTGGGCGCTCTTCCAACCATAAAGTATTTGGTTGATAAAGGTGCAAAGACTATATTGGTTTCACACCTTGGAAGGCCAAAGGAAGGCTTCGAGGACAAATATAGTATGAAGCCTACTGCGCTAAGACTGGGTGAGCTTCTTGGAAAAGACATAATTATGGCAAAAGACGTAATAGGTGATGATGCCAAGGCAAAAGCTGCAGCATTAAAAGAAGGTGAAGTATTGATGCTTGAGAATGTCAGATTCCATAAGGAAGAGACAAAGAACGATGCGACTTTTGCTAAAGAATTGGCAAGTATGGCAGAAATTTATGTAAATGATGCATTCGGAACTGCTCATAGGGCTCATGCTTCCACAGCAGGTTTGGCAGATTATCTGCCTGCAGTTTGTGGATACCTTATTCAGAAAGAAATTGAGTTTATGGGTAAGGCCCTGTCAAACCCGGAAAGACCTTTCGTAGCAATATTGGGTGGAGCAAAAGTATCTGACAAAATCGCAGTTATAGAAAATCTTATTGATAAGGTTGACACCCTTATAATAGGCGGCGGGATGGCCTATACTTTCTTTAAGGCCAAGGGCCACAATGTAGGTACTTCAATATGTGAAGAAGATAAGGTTGACCTCGCCAAAAGTCTTATGGAAAAAGCTGATTCAAAGGGTGTAAAACTATTACTTCCTATGGATAATATTGTAGGGTTGGAGTTTAAGAATGATACCGAGCATAAAGTGGTAACCTACGGAAAAATACCTGATGGATGGATGGGCATGGACATTGGCCCTGCTACAGTTGAAGCCTATGCAAATGAAGTTAGAAATGCCAAGACTGTTATTTGGAACGGACCTATGGGAGTATTTGAATTCCCGAACTTTGCAAACGGAACAAAAGAGGTTGCTAAAGCTGTTGCCGAGTCAGGGGCTGTTTCAATTATTGGTGGCGGAGACTCTGCTGCTGCTGTTGAACAACTGGGCTTTGCAGATAGAATAACTCATATATCAACCGGCGGAGGGGCATCTTTAGAATTCTTGGAAGGAAAAGTGCTTCCGGGAATAGATGTATTAATGGATAAATAAGGGGAGATGATGTAAATGAGCAGAAGAATTATTGCAGCAGGAAACTGGAAGATGAATAAGACTGCAAAGGAAGCAGTTGAGTTTGTAGAGGCTTTAAGGTCAAGAGTGTCTGATGCAGATGCTGAAGTGGTTGTAGGTGTGCCATTCATATGTATTCCTGGAGTTAAGAAAGCAGTTGAAGGCTCAAATATAAAGGTTGCAGCACAGAATATGCACTGGGAGGAAAAAGGTGCATTCACCGGAGAGATTTCCGGTCCTATGTTGGCAGATCTTGGAGTAGATTATGTAATAATTGGTCACTCCGAGAGAAGGCAGTATTTTGCAGAAACTGATGAAACGGTAAATAAAAAAGCACATGCAGCTTTCAAATACGGCCTAAAGCCAATCATATGTGTTGGAGAGTCATTAGCTCAAAGAGAGCAAGGAGTTACAGCAGAGCTTGTGAGATACCAGGTTAAGATTGCTTTACTTGGACTGTCCGGCGATCAAGTTAAGGATACTGTTATAGCATATGAGCCTATTTGGGCTATTGGAACAGGAAAGACAGCTACAAATGAACAGGCAGAAGAGGTTTGTGCAGTAATTAGAGATACTGTTAAAGAACTCTATGGAAATGCAGTTGCAGAAGCTGTAAGGGTTCAGTATGGTGGAAGTGTTACAGCAGCTAACGCAGCAGAGCTTTTCAGTATGCCTAATATTGATGGTGGTCTTGTAGGTGGAGCAAGTCTTAAGCTTGATGACTTTGAAAAAATTGCAAAACATAACAAATAAGATCCTCTGTTGACTTATTTGCTTAAATTTGCGGCAAGTAGAATATACCTTATTATTCTACTTGCCGCAAATTGTTTATACTGCTTAACCTAGAGATTTTTACAGCTTGATTGGCAAAACCATTTACAATAAAAATAGCCGAATATATCAAAATTAATTAATTAGACGTATTCAAAAACCAAAAAATGTGGTATAAATTTAGATGGGTTAAATTATTAGAGATAGTACTGTAAAGATAAACATATGATTTCCTTAAGCCTATTTGATTCAAATGGCTTGCTGATCTTGTTTATCTACTTTTACAGTTCGACCTCTTTAACATTGATGTTACTACTTAATGAATAAAGTGATTGGAGTGTATTTAGATGAAAGACAAATTAGTAACCTTGATAATCTTGGATGGCTATGGAATAAATCCAAAAGAACAGGGAAATGCCATCAGAGCTGCATACAAACCGAATATTGACAGGTTTATGAAAGAGTATCCCAATACAGTTATTAAGACAAGTGGTATGGATGTAGGACTGCCTCACGGGCAAATGGGTAATTCGGAGGTAGGACATACAAATATAGGTGCCGGTAGAATAGTTTACCAGGAACTGACTCGTATAACCAAATCCATTGAAGATGGTGACTTCTTTGAAAAGAGAGAGTTTCTCGATGCAATAGAAAACTGTAAAAACAACAATACAAAGCTTCATTTATTCGGGCTTCTATCCGATGGCGGAGTACACAGTCATAACACGCATCTGTATGGGTTGCTGGAATTGGCAAAAAGGCAAAACCTTAATGAAGTTTATGTACATTGTTTCTTTGATGGCAGAGATGTACCCCCGGATAGTGCAAAGGGGTATGTTGAAGAACTTGAGGATAAATTAAAGGAAATTGGTGTGGGAAAAGTTGCTTCCGTGATGGGAAGATACTATTCTATGGATAGAGACAAGAGATGGGAAAGGGTTAAGCTTGCTTATGATGCTATGGTCCTTGGAAAAGGTGATGAGGCTTCCAGTGCTATAGAAGCGGTTACCAGTTCTTATGCAAAGGAAGTATATGACGAGTTTGTAAAACCTGCAGTAATTATGAAAAATGGCGAGCCTTTAGCAACTATTGGTGAGAATGATTCAATAATATTCTTTAACTTCAGACCTGACAGGGCCAGGGAAATAACAAGAACATTTACTGATGTTGATTTTGACGGTTTTGAAAGAGGAAAGGGTTACTTTCCTGTATTCTTTGTATGTATGACACAGTATGACAAAACTATAGAAAACGCTTTAGTTGCATTTAAGCCTGATAGTCTTACCAATACTTTTGGTGAATATATAAGTAAGCTTGGATATAAGCAGCTTCGTATCGCAGAGACCGAAAAATATGCCCATGTCACTTTCTTCTTTAACGGAGGTGTTGAAGCCGTCTATGAAGGAGAGGACAGGGCACTTATACCGTCTCCAAAGGTTGCCACATATGATATGAAGCCTGAAATGAGTGCTTATGAGGTAACTGATGAGGTTTTAAGGAGAATTAATTCAAAACAGTATGACGTAATAATTTTAAATTATGCAAACCCTGATATGGTTGGACATACAGGTGTGTTTGATGCAGCCAGGTCAGCTTTAGAAGCCATTGATGAATGTCTAGGAAAGGTTGTATCAGCTATACTTGAACAGGGAGGAATAGCTCTTATTACAGCTGACCATGGAAATTCAGAGCAGATGGTGGACTATGAGACCGGAGGTCCATTTACAGCACATACTACAAACCCGGTGCCGCTCATTGCCATAGGATTGGGGGACATAAAGCTTAAGGAAGGAAGACTTGCGGATCTTGCTCCAACAGTGCTTGATATTTTAGGACTTAAGAAGCCTGTTGAAATGACAGGAGAGTCATTAATTGTAAAATAAATGCGAATAAAATTATAAGATTTATATTAAAAAGAACTTTGAGCCTATTATAAAGGTTCAGGTTCTTTTTTTATTTATATATTAAGTTTTACCCATACTTTTTTATTATAGAAAATTGTATAGTAATCTATTAAATAAAAAGAGTATACTGCTTGAGGAAAATTAAAATATAATGTATAATAATACATAAAAAATGGAAATTTATAAGGCCTGCCAAGTGAGTGCATATAAAGTCAATAAGAAAAGGAAGATCAATATGAGGAAATTATTTGTTGGTATAGACAATAAAGTAACAGATCTTCAAAATGATTATAATGTCGGTTCACAACCATGGACTTATAAGTTAAAGGACAGAGTATCCACATTTTTCTTCACCTTCGTTATAATTCATATTATTGTTGTAGTAATACAAGCTTCTGGTGTTTTCCCGGTTAATGTAAGGGCTATATGTGGAATATTGGAAATTGGGCTTTCGATTTTTCTTTCTTACCGGTTTGGTTGTCTGGGAATGTTGTTATCCATACTTACCAATAGTTTGGCAGCTATACACATGGCCAGGTTGGCAAATCAGATACATATGATTGTGACAAAAGATACAACTGATTTGCCAGGACAGCTAAATGAGATAACAAATAGTGCCCCAGGACTGCTTTTTACTTTATCAGCAACCAGGGTTGCCGTTATAGTTGCTTCCATCATGGTTGCTTATACATCAGAGCAGGAACGCAAGCATATAAAGAGGTTGGAATGGCTTGCTTCTATAGATGGAGTTACAGGTGTATATAATCACAGGTATTTTCAAACAAGGCTTGAAGAAGAAATAGTAAGGGCAAATGATAGAAACAGTTCTTTAGGTATGATGATGATCGATGTAGATAACTTCAAAAGATATAATGATACCTATGGTCACAAAGCTGGAGATATACTATTGTCTAAAACCTCTGAAATATTTATGACTGAAACAAGAAAGCAGGATATTGTCTGTAGATATGGAGGGGATGAATTTGCCATATTAATGCCCGAAGCCAATTCTAAAGGCATATTATCCGTGATTGAGCGTATAAGGAAGGCATTTAACGAAATGACTGATTCAGAAGAATTTTATAGATTGCCCGATCAAATAACCCTATCTGTAGGATATTCCATATACCCTGATTTTGCTAGGAATAAAGATGATTTGATTATGCAGGCTGACAGTGCGCTTTACCAGGCAAAGAATATGGGAAGAAATAATGTTCAGCTGTACAGGGATGTATTTGAAGATATAAAGGCATTTTTTAATTCAGACGAACACCAATTATTTGGTGGTTTAAGGGCTCTGTTAGGGACGGTATCTGCAAAAGACAAATATACACTGGGACATTCCGAGCGTGTTATGGATTATGCAGTAATGATAGGTAGGTCAATGGGGCTGACCAGTGAAAGACTTAGGCTCCTGAAAATAGCTGCCTTATTGCATGATATAGGGAAGGTAGAGATTCCGGAAGCGGTGCTAAACAAGTGTGAACCATTAACTTCGGGTGAGCTTAATATCCTGCGCAAGCATCCAAGTTATAGTGTTGATATATTAGAACCTCTATCCAGTATGGAGTTATTGATAGATTCTATAAAATACCACCATGAAAGATTTGACGGTAAGGGTTATCCTAGCGGGATCAAGGGAAATGATATACCCCTTGAAGCCCGGATTCTATGCGTAGCCGATGCATTTGATGCCATGCTGTCGGACCGTCCCTATAGAAAAGGTATGAAGATGGATCAAGTTGTGTCGGAACTGAAGAACAATTCAGGTACACAGTTTGATCCGGAGACTGTAAAAGCTTTTTTAAGTACACTTAATGTTAATTGTGAAATCTAGCTGCTTTTGGCAAAAAGACACCTAAGGTTTTTGACAATTTCAACCGGTGATTTTGAATTTTCCTCATTAACTCTAGGCAGCATTACAATTACTGCAACAATTCTAATCAAAGCTGACAGTATAAACAAGCTGTGAAAATTATTGAACTTTTGTCCCGTTACAAAAGGTAAGTTCAAATGATCAAGCAAGGGCTTTGTAAATTCCAGATAGGCACCTCCAAAGACGTAAGCCAGGGCGATACCTATAACTGAGATTATGAGGGTATAATTGGCAACAAAAATCGACCTGTTCTTGTCGGGTGCCAGCCATATGGAAAGGTTTGTGACGGTTAGCTCAAAGCCAGCCATACATAGTCCGTTGAAAAAGTAGATAATAGGAACTATGATGAAATTATTCGGTGAAGCAAAGATCCATAGAAACTGGAGAATTGCAAGAAGCAAGCAGCATATAACCTGAACAGGTTTATTTCCATAGAGGTCCACTGCTTTACCAAGGTATATAATAAACAGTATGGTTGACAGGTTACTTACTACTTGAATAAACAAGAACATTATAAAATAACTCAAGCTTAGATATTCCAGCATGTATATATTTAGAAAAGGAATTGCCATATTTGAACCAAAGTACCAGAGTGATGCATAAAGGATAAATCTAACATAGTTCTTATTGCTAAAAGGCACTTTGAAAAGTTTTAACAAGGGTATCTTCTCCTTAGACACCTCCATTGGAGGATCCTTAACCCAAACAAAGCACAGGATATCACTTACACCAAAGAGTGCAGCAATTATAAAAATAACGGTATACCCTGTAAGACCATCAGCTGTATCCAGGTACTTTCCTATAATTATACTGGTTATGGCACCCACTGAAGTAAAAATAGCAGTCCTTTTACTAAAGAACTTTCCTCTAATATTCATAGGAACCAGGTCACCCATCCAGGAAAAATAGCAAACCCCTGTAATAGAGTTTGATGCAGCAGATACAGTAATAAAAGCTGTAATTATCCAGATAGTTATCATCTTGTTTTCAAAATTGAAATAAAGAGGTATTAACGCAATAGGTATCCATAGCAGTCTATGGATAAAGCCAAAGATGAGGAATATGGGTTTTCTCCTTCCTGTATTTTCTATGTAATACGAAGCAAAGATCTGTACTACCGCACCTAAAACAGGCAAGGCCATAACGATGCCATACACAAAGTTACTGGCACCCAATGCCCTCATAAATCCGGTGAAAGGAGGGCCTCCAACAGGGTTCCCTACTACATTAAAAAAGGTTATACCAAAAGAAATACCCAATATAACCAGCATAAGGCTTCTTTCAAGATCCTTCTGTGGAATGCGGTTTTTAGCGTCCATACATACCTCAAAATATTTTAATTATAATAGATTATAGCATGTATGCTGCATGCTTTCTATCTTGATATAATATTTTTTCTATGAAAATATTGTATAAAAAAATTAAGCTCTGATTAGGAAATTCCCAATCAGAGCCATTAAAGCCTATATGAAGCTTATCTGTCCGTAACCTGCTCGAGGTATAAAACCTATTTGACCTGTACCAAGCACTTGTACCAGGTCGTATATCTGAATTCCTCCTCTAGGGCCTTCTTCACCTGTAGGACTTGGTATAAACCATCGTTGTACAACTATTTCACTGCCTTTAGGCAATGCTGTGGAGGTAGAATTCAATCTTGGCTCATTTAACAATACCGTATCATTTATAGTGATGTGAGCCCTTCTGGCACCCCTTTGAACCAGTTCTATCCTTCTTATAGCTAATCTGGCCAAATCACCTATCGCAGGGTCATTTACAACTCCTCTAAGAAGGTTTGTAACTTGATTATTAATGCCTAATCTTCCCAAGCTAATTACCGCATACATTCTGACTATTTCACAGCGGTGATTAAGTAACTGGGCAAGATAGCCGACAGCTCTCGGGCCAAATGCTGCCCACTCAAATGATCCTAGATAGTATACACCATACTCTGTAAAACCGAACACATTGCAATCTTCGCCAGGGGCTCGCTCCCAGCTTAGCTTTAATTGCTCCGGATCATCCGTTGTTGGAGTAATTACCAGTAGTTCAGTTCCTGGATATATTAGACCTGGATTCTGTATCCTGTTAATTTGTAGCAAATTCTGTATAGTGGTTCCCAGCTGCCTCGCAATGCAGTAAAGGGTATCGCCCGGTTGGATAACATAATATGGCCCGGCTCCTGCTTTTGGCAGGTTTAACCCTGGCTGGGGAATAATAAGTACCTGACCTGGATAAATCAGGTTGGGATTACATATTAAATTAGCATTGAGAATGGCATTTACCGAGGTTCTAAAACGTGCTGCAATACCAGACAGGGTATCACCTCTTCTAACAACATAAAGCATAAAGTCACCCCCTCTTTTTACTATATAGTATTCAACAGGGGAATAAGTTGGTTACAACATATAGTTTTTTACAAAGCGGTTATATGCACATTAAAGATGACGAGTTTTTAGGCAATGCTATAGGGTTTAAAGTGGATGAGAAATCGGAAAAGAAGATACCTAAACTAAAGCATGATGAAAGAGATTGATAAATATAAAATTCATTATGCGCAAACTGAAGTTTTCAATGAGGCTGTTTTGTTTAAGGTTATTGAGAGAGATTAGTTAAAGGTAACAATGGAGCTCCTCTAAAACGTTTTAGAAGGAGCTCCATATAGTTGTCACACCTTCAAATGTTCATCTCCGGGTTTCCAGTCAACAGGACACAGACCTCCTGATTGTAAAGCCTGAAGAACTCTTAATGTTTCGTCAACACTCCTTCCAACATTTAAATCTTGTACAACAGAATATCTTATCTTGCTGTCCGGGTCGATGATAAACAGACCTCTTAATGCAATTCCTTCTTCTTCCATCAATACTCCATATTGGCGTGAAACCTCCTTGGTTATATCCGAAGCAAGAGGGTAACTGATTTTTCCGAGACCACCTTCTTCAAGAGAAGTATTTATCCAGGCTTTGTGTGAAAACTTACTGTCAATACTTACGCCGAGTACTTCGGTATTAACTTCTTTAAACTCGTTGATTCTCCTGCTGACACCTGTTATTTCTGTAGGACAAACAAAAGTAAAGTCCAGGGGATAGAAAAATAAAACAAGCCATTTTCCCTTATAATCCGATAGACTTGTTGTTATGAAGTCTTCTCCGTTACCAGCTACAGCTTCCATTTTAAAATCCGGTGCAATTGTTCCTACTATTCTCTGCATTATTAATTCCTCCTTGCTTTATTATACTATTCTTCCTAAAAGATTCTGTTTTTAACAAACTTGATAGAAGATATAGTTCTGCGATGTGTATTTAAAGTTTTCCCAATAGAATTAATACCATTCAAAAATAATTTCCTAACAATAACTTGTACATTTTTAAAAAAAATAATTTTTGGGTACAATATGTTTTAACATAAATAATTATGGATAAAATATACTAGATATTATTTACAATATACTTTACGTAAGTTATTCTATTATTGTAAAAGTTTACTATTTGGAGGGAGAATATCTGATGAAACAATACTTGGAGATTGAAAGCGTATTTGCCAGGGAGATACTTGATTCAAGAGGTAATCCTACCGTAGAAGTAGAAGTTATAGCAGAAGGAGGATTCATAGGCAGGGCTGCAGTTCCGTCAGGTGCATCAACAGGGGCTTTTGAAGCAGTGGAACTTAGGGATAATGACAAGAACAGATACCTTGGTAAAGGCGTTCAGAAAGCTGTAGAAAATGTAAATAATATAATTGCACCTGAAGTTGAAGGAACCAACGTTTTTGATCAGGTTGCTGTTGATAATTTGATGATTGCCCTGGATGGTACTCCTAACAAATCCAAATTAGGTGCCAATGCTATTTTGGGTGTATCACTTGCAACAGCCAAGGCTGCGGCAGAAGCACTTGGTTTAAGCCTTTATCAGTATATTGGGGGAGTTAATGCAAAAACACTTCCGGTTCCTATGATGAATATAATCAACGGAGGAAAGCATGCGGATAACAGTGTAAATATTCAGGAGTTTATGATAATGCCGGTAGGTGCTTGCTGCTTTAAGACCGCTCTTCAAATGTGTGCAGAGGTATTCCATAACCTTAAAAAAGTTTTAAAGGATAAAGGTTATAGTACTGCAGTTGGAGATGAAGGCGGGTTTGCACCAAATTTAAAGACTGATGAGGAAGCTATTCAAGTTATATTAGAAGCTGTAGAAAAAGCAGGGTATAAACCTGGTGAAGACTTTAGACTTGCTATTGATGCTGCAGCAACAGAAATGTACCAGGAAGACGGTTCTTATCTTTTCTGGAAATCAGGAATTAAAAAGACAAGAGAGGAAATGGTGAATTTCTGGGCTGAGCTTTCTGAAAAGTATCCTATAATATCCCTGGAAGACGGTGTTTCGGAAGAAGACTGGGAAGGTTGGAAGATGCTGACCGAAAAGGTTGGGAATAAGATCCAGCTTGTGGGTGATGACCTGTTTGTTACAAATACAGAAAGGCTTAAAAGAGGTATTGATATGGGAGTTGCAAATTCCATACTTATTAAGGTCAATCAGATTGGAACATTGACTGAAACATTGGATGCTATAGAAATGGCTAATAGGGCGGGATATACTGCGGTTGTATCTCATAGATCAGGAGAAACTGAAGATGCAACAATTGCGGATATAGCTGTTGCAACCAATGCGGGACAGATCAAAACAGGTGCTCCTTCCAGAAGCGACCGTGTTGCAAAATATAATCAACTGCTAAGAATTGAAGAGGAACTGGGGGATATAAGCCGTTATCACGGTCTTGATGCATGGTTCAATCTGAAGAACAAATAAAAATAAAAGCCACGGGAGTACATTTACAGCAGCTTGAACTGATGGTAGAGGTGGCGTATTAATAAGCAATAGAGAAGGAGACATGTCAAAAAGGCTATGTCTCCTTTAATTTTTAATCTAATAGAATTTTTTATTAAAAACACATATACTGCTTGTATTTTACTTCCTTGTATGTTACAATATATCTTGTCAATTTTTTAGGAGGTGTCCTTTAGCATGCAAGTAATAGTTACTATTTTACACATATTATTTTCACTGTCAATTATTATTATTGTATTGTTGCAGTCAGGTAAACAGGCTGGTTTGTCAGGGTCTATTGCCGGTGGAGCAGAGACATTTTTTGGTAAGAACAAAGGAAGAACTCTTGATGCACTATTGAGCAAGTATACTGCAGTTGCAGCGATAGGATTCCTTGTTACCTCAGTAGTTTTACAACTTGTAATGAATTCTTAATAAAAATATAAAAAAGAAACTGT
>JBMOLK010000255.1:0-5954 GCA_049325575.1 Bacillota bacterium
TCAAGATTTCTGGCAAAATGCAATATATTATTAATATTCAATATAAATCCAAATCGATTATTTTAATCTTACAAAAAAACGAAACATAAATGAAAAGTTAATATGCAGATCATACTAAAAGCAAGCTTTTTATGTGAAAAACCTTCGTATGGGCAAAACAAAAATGAAATGAGTAAACACAAAATAATACTTATATATATTCTAGCACTAATAATATACCATGTCCATATGCTTGGATACCTATTTTTCAGAGCGTACCGTGCTACGATTCTAGAAAAAATATCTTCTTAGCGAATCATTTTTCCAATTAGCAGTATGGTGTTAATAGTGCTATAATAAAAAATAATATAGAGCAAGGAGGAAAAGTCATGCCTTTTTACGACCTGAAATGTGAAAAATGCGGTCAGGAGTTCAACGTAATGGCTAAGATGAGCGAAAGATCCGAGAAACTCATTAAGTGCCCCTCGTGTGGAAGCAATGAGGTTGAAGCGGTTTTTAAAAATGTAAACATAGTTCAGTCAAGAAAGTCCCAGGGTGGAGAATGTCCAAATATTCATAAATGCGGAGGGTGCTGCGGCCACTAAGCAACACCCTCTCATACTCATACTTCTAATATCTTTGTATATCAATGTCTCCGTTTCGGTTTTTATGTGAAACTTAGTGTTATCATTACAACGTATAAAGAAACAAGGAGTGAATCCTGTCAACTCCTTGCTTCTTGATATATTTTAGGTTTATTAGCCTTATTCCAAAAATTCTATATATGTTTCTTCAAATTCCTCGTTAAAAGTTTCTTCCATCTCCTCATCAAAGGTTTCCTCTATTTCTTGATCATCCATAATTTCTGCAGCTGCGTCTTTGCCTTCATCCTCCTCTGTCAATCCAGCCTCACTTTTGGCATCACCCTTTTTAGGATCACTCTTGACATCGTCTTTTTTATCTTTATTGTTATTGGTATTCCCGGTATCCTTTGAGCCTCCAGTATTACCTGTTCCTGCAGGTTCTGTTTTCTTGCTTATAAGTGATGTGCTTCTTGGAAATGCTTTGTTAAATCTGAAATTCCCCTTAAATTCTGGAATGGCTTTACCGTCTATTAAAAACTTAACATTGTTTATCTCCTTGATCTCGGTTAAAGAATTTACAATAGAATAAATTGTCATTGTTTCTTCAGCTCTTCCACCTGGGTGCTTATCTCTAAATTCTTTTGAAAAATCAACGGTTGCAACATCTCCATCTATCTTTACCTTTGATTTAAGCTTTGCTTCAGCCGGAACGGTAGGCTTTAACCCCGCAACCTTGGGCCCTTTTATCAGCTCATTAACTATAATTTCAGCCAGATGATTTACACTTTTATTGGCTTCACTCATTGGTATATACCTTATTTCAAGCCTTAGTTTTGTGTTATCCTCATTTGCAAAATAAAGATGTATTGGCGTTTTGTCGGAAAGCTTCTGTGCATCAGCTTCACTTAAAGCAATACTACTTACAGGGCATGCTTCATCATTTTCTCCAAGTCCGAATTTCTGTGCTGCAGAGCAACCTGCAAAAAATGATATTATCAAAATGCATACCGAAATAATACATAATAACCTTCGCATTAACCGGCCACCTCACTATAAATTCTTTATAGGATATTTTTATGCCGGTCATACTTTTAGTATTCTATATCACTACAAATTTTTGTCCTTCTTAATAATCCCCCTTGTGTGCACCTCCATCAGGTTCATCTCCCACTATTGCAGCAGTTGCACTGGTACCTAGTCTTAGGCAGCCTGCATTTATGAACTGTACTGCCTGCTCAAAGGTTTTAATACCGCCTGAGGCTTTGATCTTCACACCGGGGCTTACCGCACCTCTCATAAGCTCTATATCCTCCAGCGAAGCTCCTCTTCCGTTAAAACCCGTAGAAGTCTTTACAAAATCTGCTCCAGCTTCTTCCGAAAGCCTACATGCTATAACCTTATACTCATCTTTTAATAGAGCAGTCTCAATAATTACCTTTAGCAGGACATTTTTATCATGAGCAGCATTAGCAACCTGCATTATATCATTTTTCACATAGTCATAATCTCCCGATAAAAGTTTTCCGATATTTATAACCATATCAAGCTCCCGGGCACCATTTTCCACAGCTTCCCTGGCTTCCTGAACCTTGCAGCTTGTAGTGGCAGAACCGTGAGGAAAGCCTATAACTGTACTAACTCCAACACTGGAGTCTTTTAACAGTTCATATGCCAAAGCCACATGGCTTGGCTTTACGCAGACTGTAGCAACTCCATATTTTACTGCAAGGCTTAACTCCTTTTTAAGATCATTATCGGTAGAATCCGGCTTTAGTACTGCATGATCAATCATAGAAGCAACTGTTTTTCTATCCAAGCTGTTCACCCTTTCTGTATATAGAGATCGAACTGTAAAAGTAGATAAACTTGATGAGCCCGCCATTTGTATCAAATTAGCGGAGCGAATTATATGTTTATCTTTACAGTTCGTTATCTCTAAATAAGTCATCTCTAATAAATACGTCTCCATGAAACCTTACTTCATCTATCCTGCTTTACATGTCAAAAAACAAAAGGCAGACAGCACTGTACTTTATAAGCACATCACTGTCTGCCTTTACCTGTTATTCATTAAAAAGAAGCTTAACAATATTTATAATATCCTCATCTACAACGGAATAGCAAACCTCTAGCCCGCTCCTGGTACCTTCAATAATGCCGGCTGACTTTAGCTTCGCAAGATGCTGTGATACCGTGGATTGGGGCAGATTCAGGCATTCCTGAATCTTTGTCACGTTGCATTTGTTATCTACCAAACCTTTTACAATACATAGCCTGTGAGGATGTGCCAAGGCTTTTAATTTTTCTGCCTTTTCACCATAAGCTTTAAAATCCTGCACCAAATCATCCTCCTAAATAAACAAACTCATATCCGATTCTTCTGCAGAGCCCAGGAAAGATGCAACTCCCCCTATTTTTACTCCGTCAATGAGTTCTTCCTTTTTTATACCCATTATATCCATAGACATATTACATGCTACAAGGTTAATACCGTTAGCCTTCGCCTGCATGATAAGGTCTTCTAAGGAAGTCACATTCTTTTTCTTCATTATAAACCGTATCATTTTAGCTCCCATTCCACCCATATTCATTTTGGATAGCGAAAGCCTTCTTGAGCCTCTGGGCATCATCATTCCAAACATTCTTGAAAACAGATCTTTTTTTACACTTACTTTATCATGCTTTCTTAAAATATTCAATCCCCAGAAAGTAAAGAACATAGTCACTTTTCTTCCCATGGAAGCTGCTCCGTTTGCTATTATGAAGGATGCAATAGCCTTATCCAGATCGTTGCTGAATACAACCATGGTCTTGTCATTTTTCACCTCTGCCATACCTGTACTTTCCGCCTGCCTTTCCTTCTTTATAAATGCATTAAAAGCTCCATTCTCAAAGTTGATACTGATAAGCTTATTGCCTGTTCTTTCGCACCAGACCTTTATATCCTCCTGGAATGCAGGGTCGGTAGCCTTGATCTGTAAAACCTCACCATAATTCATCGACTTTACAGTGTTATAGACCTGCATTATAGGGCCCGGACACTGGAGCCCGCATGCATTGACCTGTATATCCGCATTCGCCCTGCAGTCACTACCCAGGCAGTCTACAGGCTTGATTTCATCGTCTTTCATTATTTTGTCATATTCATATATATCTTCATTGGACTGTTTCTGTACAGCCAGCTGGTATGTCTTATATCCCCCGCTTAAGTTCTTTACAGTATTATATCCCTTTTGCTTTAAAATCTTGTAAGCAACATATCCCCTTAAGCCCACCTGGCAGAATATATATATATTCTTATCCTTAGGGAGCTCATCCAGCCTTTCTCTTAACTCGTCAACCGAAATATTCACCGCACCCTCAATGGTTCCAAGACTATACTCCATATCCGATCTGACATCGAGGATTACTGAATTCTTCCTATCTATTGAAGCCACTTCATCCCAATGGAATATTTCACAGTGACCCTTAAGAACATTGGAAGCAGTATAACCTGCAATATTTACAGGATCTTTAGCTGAGGAATATGGAGGTGCATATGCCAGCTCAAGCTTCTCAAGATCAAATACATTCATACCCGCCCTGATAGCCGTAGCAACTACATCAATCCTTTTATCTACTCCATCGTATCCTATAATCTGGGCTCCAAGTATTTTCCCTGTTTTTTTCTCAAAAAGCAGCTTAATGGACATTGGAATCGCCCCGGGATAGTATCCTGCATGAGAAGGTGAATGTGTGAAGGACTTTTCATACTCTATTCCGTTTTTCTTTAAAATTTTCTCGTTGTTGCCTGTAATAGCAACCGTTATATCAAAGACTTTTACAATGGACGTCCCCTGTGTTCCTTCATACTTTTCCTTCATGCCGCAAATATTGTTGGCTGCAATTCTTCCTTGTTTGTTTGCCGGACCGGCAAGAGGAATAAGTGCAGGATTTCCGCTGATATAATCCCTCACCTCAACAGCATCGCCTACAGCATAAATATCGGGATTTGAGGTAAGCATATACTCATCTACAAGTATTCCGCCTGTTTTTCCTAGCTTAAGGCCGGCTTCAACTGCCAATTTGGACTCCGGCTTGACGCCTATACCCAGTATTACCATATCGGCTTTTAGTGATCTTCCGCTTGACAATTCCACAACAGTACAGGTACTTGTATGGTTTAATGCTTTTACGGCATCCTTAAGATAAAACTCAACATCCTTTGACTTCATATGCTGATGAACTATTGCTGCCATATCATAGTCCAGCGGCCCGATGACATGATCAGCAAGCTCGACAACCGTAACCCTTACGCCTCTGGCATGAAGATTCTCTGCAACCTCAAGCCCGATAAAGCCAGCTCCTACAACAACTGCTCTTTTTGGCTTCATCATGTCCACATAGTCCTTTATCCTGTAGGTATCAGGTATGTTCCTTAGTGTAAACACCCTCTGTGAATCAATCCCGGGCAAAGGCGGCTTTACCGGATCTGCCCCCGGAGAGAGAATCAGTTTATCGTAAGTTTCTGTATAAGTTTTGTTTTCGGCTTTGTTAAAAACCTCAATAGTTCTTTTATCAGGAACAATTTTAGTCACTTCACTATTAACCCTTACATCAATATTGAATCTTTCCTTCATTTTTTCCGGAGTTTGAACTACAAGCTTATCCTTCTCCCTTATTACCTCACCTATATAATAAGGAAGCCCGCAGTTTGCAAAGGATATATACTCTCCCTTTTCGAAAAGAATAATCTCTGCGTCTTCATTAAGCCTTCTCAATCGGGCAGCAGCACTTGCTCCACCTGCTACACCACCAATAATTAAAACTTTGAGCGACATGTTGTACCCCCTCTTCAGCGTTATATTCATATATTTTAATTTTACAATATACTTTGCCGTTTGTCAATACTTTAACAAAGCATATCCTTTAATGCTTATGATTTAAATCTTCCACTTAGGTCTTATCCTAAAACAGTTATTTTTGGAAATTACGAAATAGAGAATAGCTAAGAAAGCCAACCATATTGCTGTGCAATATGCCAGGATAAAAGAATTATTAACTACGATAAAATATACTATATTGCTTTTGTGTACCTGTCTGCAAAGCAGCTGGCACAGTAGCTGTCCGGCTTTATTTTAGGCTCAAAGTTCAATCCCTTTACCATGCCTACCATCTCATTTATTAAAGTTTTAGTTTCACCTTTTGCGCCTACATCAATATGAAACTCAAAGGTTATACCCTTACCGCCAAGCCTATCGGACTGGCCTAAGGCCTTATAAATCCTATCGATTTTTTCGTCATCAAACATATAGGCCAATTGGAGACTGATACAGGTTTCCATATATATTTTTTCACGTAAGTTCCTTATAGGCCTGGGCAATTCACTCTTATGAAGAAATCCAATAGCCC
>JBMOLK010000256.1:0-5932 GCA_049325575.1 Bacillota bacterium
TTGTAACTATATAATATTTTCAAGTTTTTTCGTAATTTCATAGTGTTAAAATTTTATCACAAAAAATATGAAATTATATAAATAATATCTTGCATTTTTTAAAAAAAACACTTTATTATATATGGTATAAGTAAAACTTGATTTTTTATTGGCTAAAACACTGTCGTTTTATTTAAAGCTGATAAAATGAATGCTTAGGATGAACAAAGGCGTTTCAGAGTTCTTTTGATACGCCTTTTTGTTATGACTGCTTATTAAAACGTAAGCTTTGAAATTTATATTATACTGAAAGGGGATCTAAAAATGTGTAATGAGGAATTACAAACCTACTCTTTATCTGAAGTTTTCGGTTCATATGTTTTTAATGATGCTGCAATGAGAGAACGCCTTCCAAAACCTACTTACAAGGCTCTAAAAAAGACTATAGATGAAGGTACTCCACTTGATCCACAGGTAGCAGAAGTAGTTGCAAATGCAATGAAGGACTGGGCAATCGAAAAAGGCGCCACACACTATACTCACTGGTTTCAGCCAATGACCGGCATCACCGCTGAAAAACATGATTCTTTTATTTCTCCAACTCCCGATGGCAAGGTTATAATGGAGTTCTCCGGTAAAGAATTGATAAAGGGAGAACCTGATGCATCATCCTTCCCTTCAGGAGGTCTTAGGGCAACTTTTGAGGCAAGGGGATATACTGCTTGGGATTGTACATCACCTGCATTTGTTAAGGATAATACGCTTTACATTCCAACAGCATTCTGCTCATATACCGGTGAAGTACTTGACAAAAAAACACCTCTTCTGCGCTCAATGGAAGCATTGTCAAAACAGGCTCTCCGCGTATTAAAAGCCTTCGGTAACACTACAGCTACAAGAGTTATAACAACTGTTGGTCCTGAACAGGAATACTTCATAGTAGATAAGGAAACTTACGATCAACGTAAAGATCTGGTATACACAGGAAGAACCCTATTTGGAGCAAAGCCCCCAAAAGGCCAAGAGATGGAAGATCATTACTTTGGGGCCTTAAAAGAAAGAATTTCGGCTTTTATGAAAGAATTGGACCAGGAACTCTGGAAACTGGGTGTATCCGCCAAGACAAAACATAATGAGGTTGCACCTGCACAGCACGAGCTTGCACCAATATTCAGTACAACAAATATTGCAACAGATCATAACCAGCTTATAATGGATACACTAAAAAAAGTAGCATTAAGACATGGTCTTGTTTGTTTGCTTCACGAAAAGCCATTTGCAGGAGTTAATGGCTCCGGTAAGCATAATAACTGGTCAATGAGTACTAATGACGGACAAAACTTACTTGATCCTGGAAATACCCCTCATGAAAATGCACAGTTCCTTGTATTCCTTTGTGCAGTTATAAAGGCTGTTGACGAGTATGCCGACCTTCTAAGAGTGTCAGCTGCAAACCCCGGTAATGACCATCGTCTTGGTGCAAATGAAGCTCCTCCGGCAATAATATCCATATTCCTGGGCGAACAGCTTACTGATATATTAGAGCAGATTGAAAATGGCGGCGCCAAGTCCTCAAAACAGGGCGGAGAACTTAAAATAGGTGTATTGACACTTCCGGCACTGCCTAAGGACACAACAGACAGAAACAGAACTTCTCCATTCGCTTTTACAGGCAATAAATTCGAATTTAGAATGGTTCCTTCATCAGCTTCCATTGCTGGACCAAACTTTGTTTTAAATACAATAGTTGCTGAAGTACTAAGCGAGGTAGCAGACAGACTGGAAAAAGCCGAAGATCTTGATGCTGAAGTTCAGCAGCTTCTAAAAGAGTTGGTATCAAATCATAAGAGAATAATTTTCAATGGCAACAACTACTCTGACGAATGGGTTAATGAAGCTGAAAAAAGAGGTCTTCCAAATATCCGTTCAACAGTGGAAGCAATAAAGGCTATAATTTCCGATAAGAATGTAAAAGTATTCGAAAACCATGGAGTTTTAAGCAAGGCTGAATTGCATTCCCGTTATGAAATAAACCTTGAAAATTACATTAAAACTATAAACATAGAAGCATTGACTATGCTTGAAATGGCTAAACGACAAATTCTTCCTGCTGTTATAGACTTTACAACTAATGTTGCAAGCTCAATCACCGCAATACAAGCAACAGGATTAAGCGTTGATATTAGTGCACAGACTGAGCTTTTAACTGAAGTATCTATATTACTTGCTTCCTTCAAAAAGAATATAGCTGAACTTGAAAAGGCTGTTGCAAAAGCTGCCGACGCATCGGAAGATACTTACAAGCAGGCTTGCATGTACAGGGATGACGTATTTGTTAAGATGTCAGAATTAAGAGCTGTTGGCGATAAGCTTGAAACATTGGTAGATGCAGAAATGTGGCCATTCCCAACTTACGGTGATTTACTCTTTAATGTTTAATATTAAATAGGATACAAAAATATTAAAAGCGTTGATGGCTTCATCAACGCTTTTAATATATAGAAATAATTTAATTAATATCCCATACCAAGCTCCAGAGCTTTTATTTCTTCGGGTATCAAGTGGTGCTTTTTCTCCGGTAACATCTTTCTTAGAGCCTCTTCAAAGTTCTCCTTGGAAACAACATTTGTTGCTGCAATAAGCTTACCTAGAAGAATAATATTGGCGTAAGTCGGATTACCCATATCAAAAGCTATTTTGGTAGCAGGAATACTGTACACATCAACATCTTTTCTACTAATAGTCCTTTCAACCAGGGAACTGTCTGTAATAATTAGCCCACCGCTTACAACCATATTTTCGAACTTGTCAAGGGAAGGCCCGTTCATTACTATCAGTGAAGTTGCTCTGTTTAGAATAGGTGAACCTATCATTTCATCAGATATTATAACATGACAATTCGCAGTTCCGCCCCTCATCTCCGGCCCATATGAAGGGAGCCAGGATACACTTTTATTTTCCAACATTCCTGCATATGCAAGTATTCTCCCTGCCGACAGGATTCCCTGTCCCCCAAAACCTGCTATAACAATCTCTTGATTCATCATCTTTACTTACACCTCCAAATCCTTACCTTTATAATTGCCCAACGGATATACCGGAACCATCTTTTCCTGTATCCACTTTAAAGCTTCAACAGGATTTAATCCCCAGTTCGTAGGACAGGAGGATAAAATTTCTACAATTGAGAATCCAAGACCGGCCATCTGTACTTTAAAGGCCTTCTTAATAGCCTTCTTTGCATTCATAATATTCTTTATATCATGCATTGAAACCCTTTCAACATACACTGCACCTTCCAAGGTAGAAAGAAGTTCGCTTACCTTCATAGGAAATCCGTGAAGTTCCGGTTTTCTTCCAAAAGGTGATGTGGTTGTGACCTGATTCATCAATGTAGTTGGAGCCATCTGCCCTGATGTCATACCATAAATTGCATTATTAACAAATATTGATGTTATTTTTTCACCTCTGGTTGCAGCGTGAACAATTTCAGCTGTACCAATTGCCGCCAAATCTCCATCTCCCTGATAGGTAAATACAACATTATCAGGGTTAGCCCTTTTTACACCGGTTCCAACAGCAGGAGCCCTACCGTGTGCTGCCTGCACCATATCACAATTAAAATACTCGTAATTGTTGTAAGTGCATCCAACAGGTGAAATACCTATAGTCTTACCTTCTATATCCAGCTCATCTATTACCTCAGCTATAAGCCTGTGAACTATTCCATGAGTGCATCCAGGACAATAGTGCATGGATACGTCCACCAGCGCATGCGGTTTTTTAAAAACTGTAGCCATTTTTCTTCCCCTTCCAAAATAAAATGCTTAACCCAAACTATAACTTTTTTACAACAAATTATTTCTTCAATATTTCTTTTATCTTATCCAAAATCTCCTGCTGTGTAGGGATCATTCCACCCATTCTTCCATGGAAATAAACAGGTTTTTTACCGTTAACAGCCAGACGAACATCTTCCACCATTTGTCCTGCATTAAGCTCAACTGTCAAAAATGCTTTAGGTACATCCACATATTTCTCAAATTCCTTCACAGGGAAAGGCCATAATGTAATAGGCCTGATGACGCCAACCTTTATACCCTCTTTTTCTGCCATTTTTACAACGTTGCTGACTATCCTTGCAACTGTACCAAATGCAGCGATAATAATATCAGCATCTTCACAGTTATAACTTTCCACCCTTGTTTCGTTTTCTTCAATGAGCCTAAACTTTGATTGAAGCTTTTGATTATGTTTTTCCAATACTTCAGGGTTTATATAAATTGAAGTTGTAGTATTGTGCTCTCTTTTCATTTGAGTGCCTGTAGTAGCCCAGGGCTTTTCTACACTAACTATATTCTCTTTTTCCTTAAACTCGACAGCTTCCATCATCTGTCCCAAAATTCCATCACCCATTATCATTGACAGAACCCTGTATTTATCTGAAATATTAAAAGCCTCTACTGTAAGCTCATACAATTCCTGTACACTTGACGGAGCCAAAACAACCATTTTGTAGTCTCCGTGACCTCCACCCTTAACAGACTGGAAATAATCACACTGTGCAGGCAGTATTCCTCCTAGTCCGGGTCCGCATCTTACAATATTAACGATTACACCAGGAAGCTCCGCCCCAGCCATATACGATATGCCTTCCTGCTTAAGGCTTATACCCGGGCTGGAAGATGAAGTCAAAACCCTGACCCCGGCGCTTGCAGCACCATATACCATATTGATGGCAGCTACTTCGCTCTCTGCCTGTACAAAGGTACCATTAACCTCCGGCATTTTTTTGGCCATGTAATGTGCTATTTCAGTTTGCGGCGTTATCGGATAGCTGAAGTAATGCTTGCATCCTGCTCTAAGAGCAGCTTCTGCGATAACCTCGTTGCCTTTCATTAATAATTTTTCTCCCATGTATTAAAGTCCCCCTAATCTGTTTCATTACATAAAAACAAGTTGATAAAATCTACTTTTCAACTTCTATAACACAATCCGGACAAATCGTTGCACAAAAAGCACACCCTATACACTTGTCCATATCTACAACACCTGCAGGGTGAAATCCTTTGAGATTCAATTTATTATCCTGCATAACAACAATTTTCTTAGGACACACTGTAGTACACAGTTTACACCCCTTGCACCTTTCCTCACTAAATGTAACCTTTGCCATTTAAATCCCCCATTATTTATTATACTTGCTATTCTTTGACCAAAAGCTGCTTCGTTTATTATAGAACTCTTTATCTTTTTTTTCAAGCTCATCTATAAATCCATTTAAGACTTTCTCATTGCCAATATCGAGATCAATAATTTTTACACCGTATTCAATACCCTTTTCATTACTGCTTTTTCTTCTTATAACACCTTCAAAACACAGCTGTTTCTTAGGAGTAATATAAACCTCAAAATAAGTTTTAATTTCCTCTTTTAAAGTATCCCCTATACCCAGCTGACTTTCAAGGTCTTCTTTTACAACAAATGCTGCCCCACCTTGACTAATATTTATCATTATTGCAAATATACCCTTGCTGTCGTTTTTATTAAGTTTTATTACGGAACACAAATAAACATCGTACCTGTAGCTCTCCCGCTTGTTAGTAAACTTTTCAATATCATGAATCTTTATTGTAAGGCTCTGCGGAAAATCTACCTTTATTCTTGTTACCCAACCAATTAACGTGTACTCATAATCACCGGAAGTATATTTACACTTCATGGTGTCCCCTACCATTATTATGTTGTCAACATAATCCTTTTCAAGCCCAATATCAATCTCTATGTAGTCCTCATTAATTGCATAAATGACGTTTGTTACCCAGTTAGACGTATTGCAGTGCTTGGTTCTAACGATACTACCTTCACAAAGAAACTCCCTCAATTTAACATTATCCATAAGAGCCCCCTCCAATTTAATCCCATGGCAGTTTAATAAGTTTATTCAGGTACA
>JBMOLK010000257.1:0-5873 GCA_049325575.1 Bacillota bacterium
TGGTGTGTTCGCCACAATAACAGCAACAGTTAAAGCGCCGGTACCAAGTGGACCAAGTCCAATAAGTTTATGGTCGGTAGGAGCTTTTGCAGACAGTAATCTGCACGAAATACCTGTAGTATTTGTAATAGACGATACAAGGCCGGTACCAACCCCTATACAAATAGTGGGAGATCTCAATGGTGACGGCAATGTTGATTCAACAGATTTTAACCTGATGAGAAGATACCTGTTGAAGATTATACGTGATTTCCCGGTAGAAGATGATATGACAGCCGGTGACTTAAATGGAGACGGGAAAATTGACTCAATTGATTTTACTTTAATGCGGAGGTATATTCATAAGATAATTATAAAATTTCCCAAAAGCTAGAGATAGCAAACGTTCGATCTCTTTAATTTGGTAAAGTACTAAAGAAGATTGGTAATTGTATGTGTATAGTGAGCTTGAAGGGTATTGCTTCAAGCTCATTTTTACATAATTCCAACTATCACAACATTATGGATAGGATAATATAATAAATTAACAGGTGAAGTTGGGGTCAATTTATTAAAATAGTACATAGATATTTATAAGATACATGTATAAGTTATGGAAAAAAACTAAAAATAAACATAATGAAAGAACTGCACTAAAGCTTCATAGTGCATAAGGTAAAAATTACATAAGTGTCTGTAAGAAAAGTAATTAAATTTTAATTTGACCCGTGCATATGTTGGGCGATATAATGATATATATAATTATAGAATTAGTTACTCCCAACCTACAGGGTCTCAAAAATACAACTGTGGCATTGATTGACGAGAAAAATGACGTTTGTTTATTACCTTCATTATTTGTTGTATTAGTTAATGTGTATTTTGTACAAATCGTTGCATGCATAAGAAATAAATAATTTGTTAGAAAGAAATGATAAATCATTTGAATTTTTCTTTAAGCCTTAACCCAAAAAAAAGAAGTGGGGGTTTTACTTTTGGCACAATTAAAAAAAATCTTAATAAGTCTTCCTGACAATTTACTAAAAGAGGTCGATTCCATAGTTGCTATGGAGAAGATTAACAGAAGTGAATTTGTCAGAGAGGCAATGAAGCTTTATATACGAGAGAAAAGAAGAATTGAAATGAGGGATAGAATGAAGAAGGGTTATCAGCAAATGGCTGAGATAAACGTTAAACTTGCAGAGATGTGTTTTGAAGCAGATAATGATCAACAGCAAAAATATGAGGAAGGCCTTAGGGAGTTGGAAAAATAGTGGTAATAAAACGTGGAGATATATTCTATGCCGATTTGAGCCCCGTTATTGGTTCAGAACAAGGAGGCGTAAGACCTGTATTAATTGTTCAAAATGATATTGGAAATAAGTATAGTCCTACGGTTATAGCTTCTGCTATAACATCACAAATAAATAAAGCAAAACTGCCTACTCATATAGAACTTAGTGCCAAGGATTACGGTCTGCCTAAAGATTCCGTAATACTCTTAGAGCAGATAAGGACTATAGATAAGAAGAGATTAAGAGAAAAGATAGGGCATCTGGATGATGAGTTGATGGAAAAGGTAAATGAGGCCTTAGGTGTAAGTTTTGGTTTGGTAGATATTTAAAGTGAAGATTGGGGGTACAAAAGATGAAAAAATTGGGTCCAATAAAGAAGTCAACTGCACTTGTTTTTCTTATAATTATTAGTTTTGTTATTGTACATATTGTTCAGGTTGTATACGCTACCATAACGGCAGAGCCAGGGTCTGATACAGATCCTTTGGTTACACAGAGTTATGTGGATGAAAAAGTAAATTCCTTGGCAACTAAAATAGATGACCTTATTAAGAAGGATGAGGGCTTTACTGCCAGCATTAAGGAGCTTTCCGATTCCAACAAGAACCTGACTGCAAAGGCAGAGGAACTTACTCAAAAAGTCAGTGAGATGGAAAAGAAGCTTTCTGATATTGAAAAGTACGGTAAGTTTGAAGCATTGGAGTTGAATGAAAATCAGACGTTGATAGCTGGGGCCAGTGCAGAAATAATTCTTAGGGGAGGCAAAGCCAAGGCCATAGGCGGAGCAGGAGGAGGACTTTCGGATATTACATCCGGTACCGGTGCAGATATTAAGACGGATCAGGATGTACCTCTAAACCACTTGCTTCTGATATCAAGGGATGATGGCAGAGGAATTAAGGCAGTAAGTAAAAAGGTATGGGTACTTGTTAAAGGCCCTTATACAATACAATAGTTTTGGAATATCTGTTAATACATAACAATAAGGCTGTAAACAAAGTTTGCAGCCTTTTATCCATATCTAAGAGCCTTTCTAAGGTTATTAACAAGCAAAAAAAGTTTTAAACAAAGAAGGAAAAAAGCAATGCTTGAAGAATAATATAATATAAGGAAAAATTTTCTTATCTACATCACTAATGTTTAATTTATCAATTTTACGAGACTTATTTATAACTTCAGTATGTTAAGAGCTAATGTCTGTTTAGTCTTTTTTTATCACTGTAAGTTCCAATGCAATTTCTTAGCTCTGATACCGGGTTTCATAAATGACGGAAGATGAGGTGGTTGTATGCGGTCCGGTTTGAATGAAAAGCTAAAGATTATAGGTAATAAATTTAAAAATCAAATTAGCACAATTAAACGAAAATTCTCTATAAGTTTCTTAAAAGAATATAAGAATAAAATTGGAAGTAGAAAGGCTTCAGATGATAATAATGCTGGAGTAAGGGAAACAAGTACTTTATGGTTTGATAAGCTTTTGAGCTTTTTAAGGCTGGGCAATGTTAGAATAGGTGTAAAGCTTACTACTGCTTTTGCTTTAATAATAATAATTTCTTTAGCGTGCGGTTTTTGGTATTCAATGACTAGCATAAAAGAGAGTATGGAGTACGAGGCTGAAAAGAGTGCAGGTAGTATACTTAAGCAAACAGCTAATAATATTAAAACTGTACTGGAGGATATAGACGGCCTTGCAATGCTTATTTCAAAAGACAGGGAACTGGCTGATAACATAGAAAAGATGAACAGTACAGACGATGAGGCCTCATTGTCAAGGCTGTCAGGTGCTGTTCTTAACAAACTGGCCGATTTCAGGGCAATGAAATCAGATAAAATTCCGTTTGTAGTAGCATCAAGTAAGAGCGGATATACAACTGTAAACGGGGAAGGAAGTGCCAATGATTTAAGAAAGGATTACCGTGATACCATAGCTGCAAAGGAGTTTTTTGAGAGTAAGAAGGGATCGTTATGGATTGATCCCCACTATACGGATCTTGGATACCAAATAGAATACGGAGTTAACCGTATGTTTTGCCTGCTAAAGGGTATATATACACCTACAAGCCTTAAAAGTGTAGGGACTTTGCAGGTTGATGTCAACGAAAAAACAATAGAGAATATTGTAAGCGGAGCTCAATTACCATATAATGGGCAGTTGTTCATAATCGGTCAATACGGCAATATGGTTTATAACCGCAGCAATCCTGGAGATAACGGATTACTTGTAAAAGAGCTAAATAAGGTTGATAATAAGGGAGTAACGCTAGCGGAGGCATCAGGAAGAACCAGATTTGCTGTTGGTGACAGAAATTTGACAAAACTTATATATAAAATGGAGCCTCAAAACAATCCGGACAGTAAAGAATTCAAACAAAGGAACAACTATATATCCGATTCGATTTTAGAACAAATAAAAGTAAGAATAGAACAATTGGAAAAACAGAGTGGTTACAATAAAGAGGTTATAGGAAGTACTTTTAGAGAATTAATAAATGGTAAAGAGATGATAGTTACTTTCTATACCATTAGAGAAATAAAGAAAACACCACTTTATTGGACCCTGGTATCTATTACACCATTAAGCGAAATATCCAATAAGGTTAATGATAGCGCATTTGGAATAGTCATAATAGGAATAATTTGCTTTTTAATTGCAATAGCAATCTCCATTTTAATTACTTCAGATGTCTCATCAGGTATTAAAGTTCTGACTGGTTCCATGGAAAAGATAAAGCAGGGAAATCTTGATGTGGGATACAATCTTAGGAGAAAAGATGAGATAGGGAGTCTGGGAGTCAGCTTTAAGGACATGGTAACAAATCTGAAGAAGCTTATTAGCAGCGTAAAAGAAGCATCGGATGTATCCATAGAATCATCACAAACTGTTTCAGCAACGTGTGAACAAAGCTATGCCTCCATTCAGGAGTTTCTTACAATGCTTACAGAAGTAAATGGAGAAATTGATGTTCAGAATCAAGAAATAGACAACAATGAAGAGTTTGTACAAAACCTGTCAAATAAGATTCAGGTCATAACTGATGACTTTGGTAACGTAAACAAAATAATATTTGATGCAAAGGAATTAAGTGAAAATGGTAAGCTAACGGTAAACAGCCTGCAGCAGAACGCAGAGCAGGTTAAGGTTACGCTAAATGAGTTTTCCAAGTTGATTAGTGTATTAAAAACAGAGTCTAAAGAGATTTCAAAGATAACCGGCGTCATCAAGAGCATTGCAAAGCAGACCAATCTGCTTGCGATAAATGCAACAATTGAAGCAGCAAGAGCGGGAGAGGCAGGTAAAAGCTTTGGTGTGGTTGCACAAGCGGTAAAAAAACTTGCGGACCAATCCAAAGAGTCGGCGTTTTTTATAGAGAACAAGCTTAAGTATATAACCGAAACAATTGAGAAAACAGGGGAAGTGGTGAAGGTATCGGACAGTGTTATTTGCCAGCATGATTCTGCTGTTAACGATACAATAGAGAAGTTTGATAATATTATGCACTTTATGGACAGCATCTTTGGCCAGGTAAAAAGCATTAATACTTCAATCAAGTCTATAGAAGAAGCAAGGGGAGATATGATTGAATCTCTTAAGAGGCTTCATAACAGCTCCAAGAAAAACATAGGAAACATTAACGAGATAACAGTCGGCTTTAATGATCTTGTTGGACTGATAAAACATCTGGTATTACTTTCCGATGATCTAAGAAAGCTCTCAAAACGACTTGAAAGCTCCATAGATATATTTAAAGTATAGGCTCCATAAAAGGAATTCTCAATATGTATTTATGGCTGCAGAAAGTTATGCTTTCTGTAGCCATGTACTAATAAATCCATATAAAGATTTTGCTGTCTTTAAGTTATACACGTTTTAGGTTTAATTTGTTTGCAATTACGAGAAGGATAAACCTTGGAAGATCCAACATCCTGATAAAGCGCCAGGGCTCTTTGTAAAGCCTGTACAGCCATTCAAGACCGCTCTTTTGAAAGAATTCCGGAGCACGCTTTGTCTTTCCGGCCAGTACATCAAATGTACCTCCAACTCCTATACATACCTTAACATTTAACCTTTTCTTGTTTTCGTGTATCCATTTTTCCTGCCTTGGTGCACCAAGAGCCACAAGCAGAACGTCAGCGCCGGATGAGTTTATTTGATTGATTACCTGGTCTTCCTCACCTTTAGGGAAATACCCGTCTCTTATTCCTACAACTTCAATACGGATGTTATCCTTTTTTAGATTCTCTGCTGCTTCTTCGGCAACACCAGGTTTGCCGCCCAGGAAAAAGAATCTCACATTCTTGTTGGAAGCCCTGTTAAAGAGATTTTTAGTCAGGTCAAATCCGGCCACTCTCTCCTTTAAGGAAGGTTTTAATATTTTTGATGCAAGCACTACTCCCGCTCCATCAGGAACCAGTAAGTTGGCACCACACAGTATCTTTTTAAGAGAGGGGTCTCTTTGGGCCGCCATCATTATTTCGGCGTTGGGAGTATATACTGTATTGATTTCACTGCTTTGCAGGAATTCTTCCACCCTGTTTACCGCTTCCTCCATTGTGACGTTATCCACAGGTATACCAAGTATATCCACTGTATTTCGCATA
>JBMOLK010000258.1:0-5863 GCA_049325575.1 Bacillota bacterium
TTAGTAACATTCCCTAAAAACGTTATGTTTATACCCTTCCAGCAAATATTTGCTCATTTTTTATTACTTGCATATAAGAAGCCATATAACTTGTATATAGAATATTGTATACAAGAATTCACCTTTTTACCGTATAAACGACATTTTTTTTGTCACAAACGACATTTGTTGCTTTTTAACCTGTAAATCAAGCCTTTTAGGCAAAACTTATTTATTTGTTTATAAATAAGTAATATTATATAAATATAGGATAAGTTTCCTTATTTATACGGTACACTACTTTTTGCACTAAACTGTACACTAAGCATTGCATAATGTTTGACACCATAAAGACTTTTTAATTTGAGCAACCTATTTATTATACTCTGTTATTACCAATTTATTATTGTTTGAAACTTTTACAATTTAGGGGGGCTTTCTTATGTGTGTTTACCTGATGGATGCTCAAACTAAAGTTCCTGCTTTTTCTCTGCAATGGCACATTACCGCCAAATGTGACCAAAGATGCAAGCACTGTTATATGTATGATTCTCCTTCATATAAATCGGAGATTGACAATGAACTGTCATTTGATGAATGCAAATCCATTATCAACGACTTTATGCTCACTCTAAAGAAATGGTCAAGAAAAGGGGCTATTTTTTTTACAGGTGGGGATCCCCTGTTAAGAGATGACTTTTTTGATATATTAAAGTACGCAAACAGTAAAGGAATATACCCTATAGGTATTGCAGGCAACTCTTATCACCTTGAAATAGGTACTGCACTAAAATTAAAAGAGTATGGGGTAACAATGTATCAGATCAGCCTTGACGGAATGAAGAAAACCCATGATTCTCATAGAAAAGCGGGAAGCTTTGATGATGCAGTAAGAGGATATAGAGTCTTAAAAGAATCAGGAATAAGTCCGATGTGCATGTTTACCTTAAGTAGACTTAATAAAGACGATCTTATAGATGTAATCAGGCTGGCTGCCGAATTGGAGCTTGCTGGTTTTGACTTTGACAGACTGGTTCGGGCAGGTTCTGCCAAGGGACTTAGAGATGATATGATACCCCCTTTGGAATACAGGGAACTCCTCTTAAGTGTTAATGAGGAATACAGGAGACTAAAGTCACTGGGCTGCAAAACTCAATTTGGATATAAGGACAATCTTTGGAGACTTATTCTAAAAGATAAGGACTTATCAAGTGATCAGGCTTTGGTCCCACAGGGATTTGAACTAAAAAGAGGCTGCCTGATAGGCCTTTCAGGTCTAGCCGTACTTTCAGATGGAAATGTAATGGCATGTAGAAGGCTGTCTGTAATTATCGGTAAACTACCGGAGCAGAGAATAAGTGAAATCTTTAAAAACTCTGCAAAGCTTGCCGAGTTTAGAAATGTAGAGAAAATTGACAAATGCGGCTTATGCGAAAATCTTGATATGTGCTCTGGATGTAGGGCAGTAGCATATGGGTATTCAGGCGGAAACTATTTTTCAAAAGATCCAGGCTGTTGGCTGTGAGGATAAATCACTGCGAGGTGAATAACATGACTCATTTGCAAAGACTATGCTCCAATATTACCAATACCATCAGACTCAGGATAAAGAGTATTGACCAGGAAAAAGCTGAAATAATAAATTATGGTCTGTATCTTTGGGTTACAGATGTCATAAAACTGGCAATAACGCTGTCATTGGCATATATACTGGGGGTATTAGGGTTTACCCTTATCACCCTGATAAGCTTTGGTGTTCTAAGGACCTTCTCCGGTGGAGCACATGCAAAAACTTTTTTAGGATGCCTTTCTACCAACAGCATCATAACTTTTAGTATTGTTTATTCTTCACTTTTATTATCTTATTTAGATCCTATGATTCCAGGCAGTATTCTTCTTCCGGTTTGCTTTTTAATCATTTATCTTTATGCACCGGCAGACCATGAAAACAAACCTGTAGTAAGCAAAAAGCAGCGGCAAAGATTCAGGATTTTAGCTTACATAATACTGCTTTTGGAATATATAATTGCATTGGCATTTACACATCAGCCTATTTCAAATATATTGATTATTGCGCCATTTGCAGCATCCCTTTTGATGCTTCCTGCAGCTTATAAACTTACAGGAAGCCGCCACAGTGACAGCTTTAAAAGGACATAACAGACTGACATAAAAAATAATAAAAAGAAAGGATGATGTTTTATGATTAGGACCCTGAAATTAGGATTGACAAAGGAAAATCTACTGGCACTAGTACTGGGAGGTATAGCATTGTTGGCGACTTTCATAGCACAGTCATCGTCCAACACCTGTCTTGCGTGGACTATGGAACAGCCCAAGATACCTAAGTCGTTAATTAAAGCTGACTGATGTCTGCCAATTAAAACCACATCCTTTCTACTGCTTGGCTTTCTCAAATGACACTAAAATGATATGACCTGATACAAAGGCCTTAGATAGGAGCTTTCTCCCATCAAAGGCCTTTTTTTATTATGGAGATAGCGAACTTTAAAGATAAACAGTCGTTAAGTTTAAGTCACAGTCAGTTTATAATAATCTCCTGTTTAAACTTTTTTTCTTCAACCTGTGTGTTTAATATCACATTTTTATATTTGTCAATTATCCTTTTAAGGAGCCATAATCCAATACCTCTGCCTTCTCCCTTTGTTGAATATCCTTGTGTGTATATGCTGTTTATATTTATCTCGCCATTAATGGAATTTTCAAACGTAAAACTAATAATCCCATCCGTATTCTTAATAAATACTTCAACAAGCTTGCTTTCACTTTCACTTGCCGCCTCTATGGCATTATCAAAAAGTATACCCAATATCTCGCAGAGCTCGGATATTTTCATCCTCACCTCATTAAGCTCTCCGTCATTTGTTACCCTTATTGTCACTCCCTTTTCCTGTGCATATTCATACTTTGACATTATAAGACCTAAAATACCCGCACTCTTTATATTTAATGATGTAAGGTTATCTAAGAAACCAACTTTACCCAACTCATTGCAAATTTCCTGATAATATTTTTCCAGTCCATCCCACCTTTTGGTTTTTATATACCCTCCAACCACTGCCAGCATATTATTATAGTTGTGTTTAAACCTTCTTAAATCCTGTATGAGAGAGTCTAAAGCCTTATTATAAAACGTCTGGTATTCCAGTTCCTGGCTTTTTGTTTCAAGCTTGAAAATGGTATTGGTATTGTATACTGAAAACACAAAAAAACCTACAAGCAATAAAACATTGACAATAATTGTAACACTGTCAATCAAGGTATTAAACCTCTCAAAATAGCTGAAATTAAGTGCTATTAATACCAGTATAAAAAAAATGTAGATTATGTTTGATCTGTGTGCTTTTGTCCTAAGCTCCTGGGGAAGTGAAGAAAACATCTTAAATGATTTTATTACAAAAAGTATTATGATTATAACTGCATTGATTATAAGGGAAGCAGCAAGTACGACTGTCAGTGAACTGTTGACTCTATCAGGCTTAATGCCTAAATGATTAAAAAAAGCATTTGAAACAGCATTGCCTATTCCTAAAATAATATAAAAAAGCCCTAATGAAATCAAACATTTTGAAATACTTAACTTAAAGAAATATTTTAAAAGAGAGACCAGTATCAGAAAGCTTGCTGCAGTCCTGAAAATCATTTCAAAATTATCGGAAATCCGGAACAGGACATTGGTGGAAAAAGCAATAACAAGCCCTACAGCACACATTGTCACAGCAACATATAGAAAAGTAGTTTTTAGGCTAAACTTTACATTATAAATTATCTGTGTAAAAACAGCACATAAAAATATTGTGACTGCTATGGGAATTATATCGCCTATGATCACATCGAAAATTGGGCCCAATCATTCTCCTCCTTATTTACATAATAACTATATAGTTAAAACAGCCAATTAGCAAGTCTATTTTTAATAAACTTTACTGCATGTTCTCACTTAATCATTTAGAGCCTAAAATTATACTATTGAATCCAATAAGCCAACACACTAGATTATAACAAACTTTTATAATTTTATACAATAAATTCCACATAAAAGGGATATTGCCTTATCAAAGCAGCAATATCCCTTTTACAATACATATTTTCAAATCTAAAACTCAAATTTGCCCTCAAAATAGCTGTCCAACTCATCAATTTTTATCCTTACCTGCTGCATTGAGTCCCTGTCTCTTATGGTTACACTCTGGTCATTTAAAGAGTCAAAGTCAAATGTTATACAATACGGTGTCCCGATCTCATCCTGTCTTCTGTACCTCTTACCTATGCTTCCTGTCTCATCATACTCACAAGTATACTTTTTAGTAAGCATCTCATAAACCTTATAAGCATCATCTCCAAGCTTCTTTGAAAGAGGAAGTACAGCAATTTTCACAGGTGCAATAACCGGATGGAAGCGAAGAACTACTCTAATATCGCCTTCCGCCACCTCTTCCTCATCGTAAGCATCGCACAAGAAGGCAAGAGCTACCCTGTCTGCACCGAGAGAAGGTTCTATACAATAAGGTACGTATTTTTCATTTGTATTAGGATCAAAATACGACAGATCTTCTTTTGAATGCTCCATATGCTGCTTTAAGTCAAAGTCAGTTCTGTCTGCAATACCCCATAACTCTCCCCAAGCAAAAGGGAATTTAAATTCAATGTCTGTTGTGGCGTTACTATAGTGAGAAAGCTCTTCAGCACTATGATCGCGCATCTTAAGGCTATCCTTCTTCATACCAAGGTTTAAAAGCCAGTTATAGCAGAAGTCTTTCCAGTAGTCAAACCACTCCAGGTCTTTTCCCGGTTCACAGAAAAACTCAAGCTCCATCTGCTCAAACTCGCGGGTTCTGAAAGTAAAATTACCCGGTGTTATTTCATTCCTGAAAGATTTGCCTATCTGACCTATACCAAAGGGTATTTTCTTTCTTGTGGTTCTCTGCACATTCTTAAAGTTTACAAATATACCCTGGGCGGTTTCAGGCCTTAAATATATCTCTGCTTTTGAATCCTCCGTTACTCCCTGGAATGTCTTAAACATAAGGTTAAACTTTCTTATGTCTGTAAAGTTTCCTGAATCACAATTAGGGCATTTAACACCTTTTTCCTTTATATACTCCATGAGCTGTTCGTTTGTCCAGCCATCGACTTTAACATCCTGCTTGTTCTCAATATTCCAGTCTTCTACTATTTTATCTGCTCTATGACGAGTCTTGCAGTCCTTACAATCTATAAGAGGATCACTGAACCCGCCTACGTGCCCGGATGCAACCCAGACTTGAGGGTTCATCAGTATAGCACAGTCAACACCTACATTATAAGGACTTTCCTGGATAAACTTTCTCCACCAGGCTTTTTTTACGTTATTCTTTAGTTCAACCCCAAGGGGACCGTAATCCCATGCGTTAGCAAGACCTCCATATATGTCTGACCCAGGATAAACAAAACCTCTGTTTTTAGCCAGGGCTACTATTTTTTCCATAGTCTTCTCAACTTCCATTAGAATGCCTCCTTAAAATATAAAATTAAGCATAGAATTGTTTTATTTATAATATAAACATGAGTTGTCAACTGTTATTGATCTTTATAGCCAGAACCTCGTCAAGTATCCTGTGAGCAACTTCCGACTTATTCATTATAGGTAAATCAACAATACTTCCGTTTCTTTTTATAAGCTTTACTATGTTTGTATCGACTCCGAATCCTGCACCTTCCCTGGTTACATCATTAGCAACTATCATATCCATATTCTTTGATGAAAGCTTTTTTGCCGCGTTTTTTAAAAGATCATCGGTTTCTGCTCCAAATCCTACAAGAATCCTGTCTCCCTTAATCCTCCCAAGTTCTCCGGCTATGTCAGGATTCTTAACCATTTCTA
>JBMOLK010000259.1:0-5856 GCA_049325575.1 Bacillota bacterium
TAAGACACAAGATTAGAGAAGATTAGAGAAGATTAGAGAAGATTAGAGAAAAAAATACAAAGAAATATAGAGAATTCTAAAAAGGGGAGATATCATACATGAAAAGTTTAAAAGCTAAATTAATCGTTGGCTTCATTGTTGGAGCTGCTGTTGTAAGTCAACTGGTATCAGTGTGCTACGCATCCTGGTACAGGTTCAGGTAGTAAACACTAAATACACCAAACACCCTTTTGGGTGTTTTTTTATGCTATTTTACAAGGCCCCCTCTTAAGGAAAGAACAGCTTAAAATATTTTCTCCCTTTTATAAGTCATACAGTTTATGAGATAATATGCTTAGCCGGCTAATTCCTTACGAAAGGGGATGGTTAAAGTTGAAGAGTATTAAAGGGTGGTCTAACACCTAAAAAAGCACGTCACGTGAGGGCCAAAAGCTCTCACGTGATTATGATTATACGAGATTTTATTGACAAAGCGACTTTGTTGTAATATAATGGTATGGAAAATTAGTAAAATTTCAGGTGAAAGGAGTGTAAGAATGACAGTTTATAAGTTTTATTTATATGAGGTGGATAGTCAATAACTTAATATTGGATTAGAAGTGTTTTAATTAATACATCTACAGGCTGTTATAAAAACGCCTTCCTTGTTGTATGCTTCTAATCGTCCGGTATGTGTTTTGACACATATTTATAACCGTCACCTGAATTATTTTAATAGCAAAAAACAGACAGGCACGAGGTTATCGTGTTTTTTTTATTGCTGTTTTAGGTAAATGCTAATCCCGTGGGTGGTTATATTCCCTACGGGATTTTTATATTAAATCATAAAATCTTACATTGAAAGGAGGTGTTTCGATGAAGACTTATGCTGGATTTATTATGTCAATTCAAAAAAATAAGGAGGTTTTCATCGTTGATGTACAAAAATGGGGAGGTTGTTCTTCCTCCTAAACTACTTAATGAACTTCAAAAGTATATCCAAGGTGAATTAATTTATATCCCCAAAAAAACCAAAAGAGCAGGCTGGGGTGAAATGAACGGCACAAGAGTCATTATGAGGAAGCGTAACAGTGAAATATTCAATATGTATAAAAATGGTATTTCCGTTAAAGAGTTATCTCGCAGCTTTCACCTGTCTGAAGACAGCATAAAAAAAATAATTCGCTCTTTTAAAATTCAAAGCGAAATAGAAAGTAAAAGCAGTGCCGTTTAAAAGAAATCCAACAAGTAATTACTATGAATTTTAGATAATCCATTAGGAAAACTAGTAACCAATAAGAAAAAGTATGGTATAGTAGTAAAGGAGCATTTAACATGAAAGAAAAAAAAACGTCTATAGAGTTAATGAAGGAAATAAGGGGTACATGGGAAATAAATCCCGCAACAAGGGTCCATGATAATGATATAAGAAGGAATAAAAAGAAGGACCGGCAGGACGCAAAGAATATATGCAAACAAGCTATTTGTGGTAAAGAGGATTATTAACTATAGTAAAGGCGGGGATGGTTTAATGAATAAAAGGCTTCTGGCTGAACGTAACAAGCTGCTTGAACAAACAGGCATAGACACAGAAAAATATCTTACCGAAAGCATTATGTCACAGATTACTGAAGGTCTGGAGTCTTGTATTGACTTTACATTTAACCTGCTAAAGCCGGCAATTGTACTTAATATTATATTTATTACCCTATCAATAGGCTTGGGTGTATATTACCGCTCCCTAGGATTTGGCATTTTATTCTTTATTCTGTCGTTAATTATTTCACTGTTGGGCGGCGGACTTATGGGGCTAAGAAATGCATTGACGAAAATAGTTATTGGAGTCAATAAAATTGTCCGCTGCTCATACAGCATTGTAAAAGATATATATATTTTTTGGGATAAAAAAAACATAGGTACCCTGCCACATTTACCTGTAATAGTAAAGCTCGCCATATTATGCATCATACTTCCCGTGTCCGAAAAAATAATCATACGAAAGCTATCTATGCTTGGAAAGCCCCTTTACTGGATTATTGAAAAACTTGCAGTAAGTATAACCAACCTGCTAACCGGTTCAATTGAAAAACAAAATGCAAAACTCCAGGATACATATAGTGTTCAAAACACCAGTGAAAATACAACACTCCCAGCACAAACCAAACTAAATAAACTCTTTGAAGTACTTGACTCTTCATACAGGAGAATCGACAGCTTCTCGCAAACGGCAGTTAAAAGTATTTCTATTCCGGCTACTATATTAAGCTGGTTATGCATAGTTACTGGCTCAATTTCACTTCTGGCCCTGTTTATAGTTTTTAACCTGATGTTCTGATCCTCTATAAAACTACCTTTCGTACTCGACTTCCTTTGCCTCATAGTCAAGCTCATACTTTGAAAGTATACTCTTTGCTCTATATTCTGAAAGGTTAAAAGATTGCCAGCTTCTTTTTGATTTTAAGTCTTCCTTTGCATCATAAAGATAATTCTCAATATCTCGTGCAACATCCTTATCCTTATCATTAAGTAATTCTACCATAAAAGGTACCGCATCATATGAAAGGCAGGTCAGATAATAAGTATCTATTGCTTTGTTTTCCTTAATACTTCTATACCTTTCAATATTCCTTTGTGCAATTAATGCATCAATGTTTACATAGTTAATTACAAGATATGCCATTATAGATATAACTATATACCACTTAAGCAGTGAAATGCCATCATTCCATGCTTTCACCAGCGTAGTAACTAGAAGAGCAAATATATAAGCCATGAATGTGTGAGTCAGCACCCTAAGATAAGTGAATCCGTATGCCCATTCATATAGTAACATCCTGGAATGTGCAGATAAAAGCATAACCAGAGTACAAATCACCAAAAGGGAGCTTAAAAGCCGGAAAGTTTTATCTATGACCTTCCCTTCCCTCTTTGTAAGGTTTATACTCGCAAGTAATATACTTAAGTTGATAAGTGTAACCAGCACCAACTCAAAAAAGCCCCTTCTCGCATATTCGGAAAAAGTTACGTCCGGAGGCAATATATTGCTTACACTTCCAAAGAGATAAGTAAATTGAATCAATGTAAATAAAACGTATATTATATTTATCACTATCAATATGGTAATAACTATTACAGGGTCCCAAACCTTCCTAAAAGGTCCGTTATTGCCTGCACCGGAAATACTTTTTTCATCCCTGTTATATTGCAGACTCCAAAGATAGCTGAATAAAACAGTACTGACAACCAGCATAATCAATGCCTGTGAGACAAAATCCCCAAGGTTTATTTGAATGAAAAACCCCGGAATTATTCCTACCCAGTGCCTAAAGACATCATCAGCAGAAGCAAGCAGCATAACTATAACAAGTATAAGCGGCAAAGATATAAGTAAACCCGTAAATATTTTCTTTATAACCGCATACTTTCCAGGAGCAGTTCTTCTATGCACTATTTTTGATACCAGTTCAAAGGGCTTTAAAACATGTGAAAAAGACCTGACAAATATCGCATAGAAAATATCATATATAAATTCTGCAGTATGCCATCCAAATTTATTGTTTCCGGTAATGAGCAGAGTCTGTACAACAATCAGTAAAGGAATGGCAAGAAAATTAAGTGCCCTGAAAATAGGGTTGGTAAAAAAAACATATGTCAAAGACAGCATAATAACAGGTATACTTAACAGCCACCCAAAGTTAACTTTAAAAACTATTTTATCTTTCATCTTCCAAATAAATAGGCCATAAAAAGTAAGAACAAAGGCTGGATATGATACACCCAAAGTGTGTTTATAAAAAAGGATGTTAAAAACAAGTCCTAAAACTAAAGAGATCGATAAAAGATATATATTTTCCCTGTTTATTGTATTATCTTTTTGCTCAATAGATTGTAAAATGTTTTCTTTATCATTGCTTGATATTTTCTCCATATTTTTCCCCCTTAAAAAACTAGTTATCATCCACACAATCAGGTACAAATTCCAATATATCTCCGGGCTGGCAGTCCAAAGCTTTGCAAATTGCTTCCAGTGTTGAGAAGCGTATGGCTTTAGCTTTATTGTTTTTTAGTATGGAGAGATTTGCCAGGGTAATATCAATTTTTGAGGCAAGTTCCGATAGGCTCATCTTCCTTTTTGCCATCATAACATCTACATTTACTATAATAGCCATAATACCTCCTCTATATTGTCAAGTCGTTTTCTTCCTTTACTAATACTGCCTGGTGAAATACTTCAGCCAGAATTATGGAAAAAAGCCCTATAATAATAAACAACATTGACATAACTATTGTAAGAATGGATATAAAGAAAATAATTTTCACAAAGTAAGCAGCAGAGATTACAAAAGAAGCAGTACCTATACGCTTAAGGCTTTTTACATTATCCATACTGAATGGATCTCTCCTGTTTAAAGTTTTAAATATCTTTCTTATCTCGTTCACAATTATTAAAGCCAGAAAGCCTGTTACGTAGAGAAACCCAAGCAGGAAATAGTAGTTCTCATTGTATGTAAGATTTGTATCAAAGGCCCATTTCAACGAAAACGGAAGGCTTAGTGTAACTAAGATTCCACCAATGAAAACAATATCCAAAACCTTCTTTACTATCCCTGATAATCCTCTTTCATCCAAAATAGCCATACAACGACCTCCCATTTACTGTAACTCAATTAAATTATATAGCAATACTTTTCATTTATCAATATATTTTTATTGTTTTTCAATAAATTTTTATCGCATTATAATAATTACAATTATGACTATAAATTTCTTTAGTGCTTCTATGCAGTACATATATAAATAAAGCGGGCAAAAGTGCCCGCTTTATTTATAGCCTTAACTTATTTATAACTATTTATCAAACAGTTTATTTTGGAAATTTACTAATAATACCTAATAAGAATCTTTTCATTAACGTAAGATCTGTAGAGTTAATCAAACTATCGTTATTTACATCTGCTGCCCAAAGATCGTCCTCAACCGGAAAGTCGGAAATGATGCCTAACAAATATCTTTTCATCAAAGTATAATCTGTGGAATTCACTTGCCCATCGCCACTAACATCACCAACTATCCCCGGAACATAAGGCGTAGGAACAGGTGTAGATGAATATACAGGTGTTGGTATTGGACTAGGAGGTGTCTCTCCCCAGTTGTTTGCATATCTCAAAGCCCCAAAAGCATCCACCATGCCGCTTGTATTAACAACTTGCTTTAGCGAAGATAGTATCTTTACACTACTTTTAATGCTCCCTTTTAGCTCTTCGCTTGTAATGTCCGGTCTATAGCTTCTTAATAGTGCTGCAACACCTGACACATACGGCGCTGCAAAGGATGTTCCGTTTACATATACAAATGCATTCCCTGGATAAGTAGAGTAAATATAATTCCCTGGAGCTGCAACGTCTATTTTGCTTCCATAGTTGGAAAAACCGGCTTCCACTCCAGTATTATTAACAGCAGCAACCGAAATGGTGTTGGGTAGATTCAGACAGGCAGGATATACAGGGTATCTATCTGTATCCAATTTATCATTACCCGAAGCACAAACGAAGAGTATATCGGGAGATTTCACTATCACTTCTTCAAGAGCTGCATTGTACCCAGGCCCACCCCAACTGCAGTTAATCACTTTTGCTCCCATCTTTTTTGCATACTCAATAGCCATAATGGCTCCGCTGGTTTTAGCCTCACCTTTTGTGCCCCCAAGATATTTTACCGGCAGCAGCTTAACCTTTGGCACAAGGCCGCTGATTCCGATACCGTTATTCCATCCTCCGGCAATAATTCCTGCAATACCGGTCCCATGCCAGTCGGATGCAGCCGGGTCATACAATTGATTGTTGTTGTCATAAAAATTCCATCCGTTCACATCATCAA
>JBMOLK010000260.1:0-5854 GCA_049325575.1 Bacillota bacterium
GCAAGTTTGAGAAAGAATATATGGGACGTGGCCCAAAGGATATTAAAACTAAAATAATTCAGAATCATATATTAATTATTGTTGATGGTTTTCTAACTCCATCAGAGAAAAAACTTGCAGATAATAAACAGGGGATAGAACTAATAAAAGACATGAGGTCTGTTCTGTTTGAGAATTCCAGAGGAAATTTGATAGAATTAATAAAACAAATCATAAATATAGATATTATAAGCACCCACTTTGATATAAGTACAAAAACAGGCGAAAAAGTAATTGTATTAACTGTTAACTGTGACCTGGAGGCCAGGCTGAAGTCATAATTAAATAATACCGGTTGACCAATCAAGGGGTTTATAACACTTGTCTAAGCGTAGCCCTATGCCTATTAACTTGTATATATAAGTTAATAAGTAATGGCTTTTTTAGTTATATGTCTATCAAAAAGGAGGAATTTGCTTGAATAAGAATAAAGACCTTGCCAGTTAGCTGTTAAATGTATGAGTTTGTAGAGATAGACAAGAACATAAAATGCTGCTGGTAAGGAAAGTCGATGAAAAAGATAAAGGTTTCAAAAAAAAGATTGCATAAAAGGATTGGTAAAAGGAGAATATCAATGGATAACAAAGTTTTAGAAAAGATTATATTTCCAGAGGAACTTAAAAGAATTATTGATGGTAAAGAGAATATTTTAGTACCTGAGAGCCGTGAGCAACTTCTTAACCTGGCAATGGGCCAAGGGGATAACATGCTGTTTGAAGTAGCTTATGATGTACCCGGTATCGGAAGAGTCGTAGAGGCAACAGTTGCCAAGTGCAATAACGGTGCTGTAGTCAATTATACTGATATATATATGAGAAGGCGTGACCCTGATTGTATGGTGGTAGCTGATGAGGGCGAAACCGATAAGCCAAGGTATAGAGATGTATATAGCGAGGATTTTACGCCTCTTCGTAATCAAACATTTGAGTGGTTAAGCCAACAGGATCTAATAATAATGCCGTTTATGGCGGGTGGCAGTGAACTGGGATATCAGGCACTGCTTGTTGCACCGGCTAATGCAGGTTTTTTTGCAGCTGGCCTTGCAGACTTGCAGGGATTTATTCCTAAAGAAAATATACCGGAGAACTTTAAGCCTAAGGCAATTATATACCTAGCTCCTCCATTCAGACATACTCATTTTGATAAAAAGCAGGTAGTTGTTCACAACAGACTTGAGGAAATGCATGAGCTTTTCTCATACAATCTGTACCCCGGACCAAGTGCAAAAAAGGGCATCTATGGTGTTCTGCTTAATATAGGCGAACTTGAAGGCTGGGTTACTGTACATGCTTCAACTGTAAAGGTTATCACTCCTTATGAAAACGTAATAACAGTAATGCATGAGGGAGCCAGCGGCGGAGGAAAGAGTGAAATGATCGAACCTATCCATAAGGAAATGGATGGTCGTATACTACTTGGCAAAAATACAGTGACTAATGAAAAGACTTACCTTGAACTGAAAGAAGCTTGTGAGCTTCAGCCAGTGACTGACGATATGGCATTATGCCACCCTTCGTTGCAAAACGAAAGCAAAAGGCTGGTTGTTAAAGATGCAGAGGAAGGATGGTTTTTAAGAATAAATCATATAACTCACTATGGAACGGATCCTCATTATGAGAAGCTGTGCATACACCCTAAGGAACCCTTAATATTCTTAAATCTTCAAGGCACACCTGGGTCAACATGCCTTATATGGGAACATACCATGGATGAGCCAGGAAAGCCATGCCCTAATCCAAGAGTAATTATGCCAAGAAGATTTGTGCCTGATATTGTAAATGAGCCTGTAGAAATTGATGTAAGAAGCTTCGGGGTGAGAACTCCACCCTGTACAAAGGAGAAGCCAACCTATGGAATAATGGGATTATTTCATATACTTCCTCCAAGCCTTGCATGGTTGTGGCGTCTAGTAGCTCCAAGAGGTTATGATAACCCAAGCATAACCGATACTGAAGGTATGAGCAGTGAAGGCGTAGGTTCCTATTGGCCCTTTGCAACAGGAAGAATGATCGATCAGGCAAACCTTCTTCTTGAACAGGTTGTGAATACATCCGGAACCCGTTATATACTTATACCGAATCAGCATGTAGGTGCATACAAGGTTAGCTTTATGCCACAGTGGATAGCAAGAGAGTATCTTGCAAGGCGAGGCAGTGCCAGATTTATGCCAGAGCAGCTGGTTGAATCAAGGTGCTCACTTTTGGGTTATTCTCTTGACAGCCTTAAGGTGGATGGAACATTCCTGCCTAAAGGTTTTCTACAGACGAATCTTCAGGCGGAGATTGGGAAAGAGGGTTATGACGCCGGAGCAAAAATACTTTCAGACTTCTTTAAGAAAGAACTTGCAAAGTTTGTGTCTCCTGATTTGAACCCGCTAGGTAAGAAGATAGTTGAGTGCTGCATGAGTGATGGAACATTAAACGATTATATTGATTTGATTCCTATGAAGCTTTAAGATTTATAGATAATTATGCAGGGTAGGTGCTGATGCTCCTGCCCTTAATTACTCAGTAACAATTTTTATAATAATAGGGAAAATAAAAATCTCCCTTTGCTGGAGATCTTTATGTATTGGTAAATCTGCAGATGTGCTTTTGTGAAGCCTGTCCTTATTAACTATTTGTTATCAGTTAATAGTCCTCTCATCAATTAAATTTACTGTCCTTTCATCATTCATATCAAACATCTCCCTTCACTATCAGTATATTACACTCATAAATAAGAGTGTTTGTCCTTTGTTATTTTATACATTATTTTGGCACAACTTTTTATCTTTTAAACATGTTTTTTTTCACATTTGCTAATTGAAATAACAACACCGTCACCAGGCAGAATCCAATCTTTAAAACCTATCTCAAGTCCGTTGTCCATTGGCTCCTCCACTATTCTATCCTTATGATTTCCCATAAAACCGAAACTATGCCAGGATAATTTATATGATGGGTCATTAAGTATAAAAATAATATTATACTCTTTACAAGGCTTGGTTATTTTATTTGAGAAGCATACATCGTCAAGTGGCACAATGGTCTCGATGATCATGTCTATGGTACACTCTTTTTTAACCTTAATTTCGAAGGATGTATGGACCTTAATACAGTAAGCATCATTATTTTCCGTACAATTTTCCACAATGCTTAGTCTTTCATTTATTTCTTCAGTGAAATCTTCAGAATTTACAACAAATTTTTTTATCTGATACAGTTTATCAATTTCAATCTGCTCCACTCTTTGCATTTCTGCACCAAAGGGGATTTTAATGGTGCACTCCCTTTTTGAAGGATTCACAATCTCAAACTTTTTTCTAATTGTTTTTGATATGTAATTTTCACAAACCCTGCATTCTATCTTGGTTTTATGGATTTTATAGTAGCTTTCGTTAAGCAGGGAGGATAGTTCATGTTCAAAAAAGTTATAAAAGTTGTCTTTATCGTGGTTATTGTCCCTGAAATATAATTCTGATTCTATTTTAACTTTTAAATCTTTCATTTCTTCTTTGGTTAACCTGTTTATAAAACCATGTTTGACGAGGGTTTCGGTAGATTCAATCCAATATTTAAGTACATTTATAAATGTAGATGTAATAATGGCTACTCCAAGGCTCTTTATGCCAGTTAATAAAATATCCCCGAAAATGCCAAGATAGAATGCATTTTTAGAGGGAAAAAACAATTCAAAATATGCAGCTGAAAAGATCAATGTTGTTCCAATAATGAATGATATAATGGAAACAATACGCAATCTTTTAACCATAATATTCCATCCTCAATATACATAATTATACTATTATTTTATTATGTAGTTTCGTAAATTATGATAGGTTTTGTACAAATATTTGGTATAACATGGAAATGAATCTGGTGAAAGTACTAAATGATACTGGTAAAGAAACGAATATACTGTTATTATATTACCATATTGGTAAATGAACTTTTTATTAATTTACAGGAGTATTGACATGAGAAAACAGGTACCTATTAATGAACTCAAAGTACGAATGGACCGATTAAGAGCCAAAATGAATGTATCAAATCCGGATTGGGAAATAGTTGTTATTTTTAGTAAGGTTAATCTTTACTATTTCACAGGAACCATGCAGGATGGTATGCTGCTTATTCCCCGTGATGATGAGGCAGTACTATGGGTGAGGCGAAGTTATGAAAGGGCATTGGAGGAATCATTATTTCCTTTGATTAAGTCCATGGTAAGTTTTAAGGACGCTGCAGCAGCATTTGGGAATTTCCCGAGCACTGTGCACATGGAAACAGAAGTGGTGCCACTGGCTTTGTATCAGCGGTTTCAAAAGTATTTTCCGTTTACAGATGTTAGGTCAGCTGACAGACAGATTGCTGCAGTAAGGGCTGTAAAAAGTACATATGAACTATCCCTCATGGAGCAGTGTGGTAATATCCACAGGCGAGTATTGGAGGACCGTATACCGCAAATAATTGAAAAGGGTATAAGTGAGGCAGAACTTGCCGCAAAGTTGTTTTCCATAATGATTGAGGAAGGACACCACGGGGTAGCACGTTTTGGAATGTTTGAAACCGAAATGCTATTGGGGAATATCTGTTTTGGTGAGAACTCAATTTATCCTACATACTTCGACGGACCTGGGGGAAATTACGGGTTGAGCCCTGCAGTACCTTTGATGGGAAGTCGTGAGCGAAAGCTTAAAAAAGGTGATTTGGTATTTATAGATATAGGGTGTGGAGTAGATGGTTACCATACCGATAAGACAATGACTTATATGTTTGGGAGACCACTTCCCGATGAAGTAATTGCTGAGCACTACAAGTGCGTTAATATTCAGAATGAGATTGCAGGCATGCTAAAACCTGGTGCAATACCGGCAGAGATTTATAACACCATAATGAGTAAGCTTGATATCGAATTTCAAAGGAATTTTATGGGATTTGGAAACCGTAAGGTTAAGTTCCTTGGACATGGAGTCGGTTTATTGATTGACGAACTGCCAGTCATTGCAGAGGGGTTTTCTGAACCGCTTGAAGAAGGAATGACCTTTGCGCTTGAACCTAAAAAGGGGATTGAGAATATTGGCATGGTAGGAATTGAGAACACATTTATAGTTACCCCTGAAGGAGGGCGGTGTATTACCGGAACTAATCCGGGGCTGATTCCTTTATACTGATATATTGACCATGAGAGATTTCTGTATATAGTTAGCGAACTGTAAAGATAGACATATGATTCGCTTAAGCCTATTTGATTCAAATGGCTTGCCTATCTTGTTTATCTACTTTTACAGTTCGATCTCTTAAATTGAAAAGGACATTTCGACTGCTTCAATCGATGTGTCCTTTTTCTTGGTTATGCCAGTATTTGATTGGTGGAGGCGCAATTTCCTTTGCTTAGAAGTATCTTTCGGATATCCTTCCCGCTTTTATGCATAAAGTCATCTACAAACCTCTCAATGAGAAGAGTATACTCAGGACTTTGGGTCCGCTCATTGCATATTTCTATGTCCTCCAACATATAATTGTCATTCATATTTACATCTTCTGCTTTGAGATAATCATAATAGTAGTGCCTGACTCTTAAAGCAAAAGCTAAAGATCTAAGAATTTCAATTTGAATTTTGGGCTTACCGTAATGATAATAGCAGAACAGTTCTACAGTATCTGTATAAGGTATATAGTTCTGGTCCGAAACGTCAAATATCCCTCTGGATGGAGGAAATAAATCGTAGTCTGTTTTTATAACTGGATTCTTTACATTGTATAATAACCGCTGCCATCTGCTTTCAAACACAATTAAATTCCTCGGTATATATTTATCTCCCAATAAAAATCTA
>JBMOLK010000261.1:0-5849 GCA_049325575.1 Bacillota bacterium
TCTTCACCCCAGCGCTGCTGGTGTTAATTGCATTCATCACATCCGTGAGAGTGGCATTGGCATAAGTCTTTCCCACATCAATGGTGTGTCCGTTAATAGTAAATGTTACATTGGCATTAGGATCTACTACACTTAGGTCTGACTTAAAAATAGTCTTTATGCTGTCAAGACCTGAAGTTAAGGATATCCTGTTACTCTTGCTGTCTGTAGTTGTAAATCCCAGCTTTTCAAGTCCGTCTTCAGGACCCTTTTTTAGAATTATCTTGTCAGTACCGCTGGTAGAAAAAATCAGCTTATCACTGGAAGCATCCTTTGTTACATTTACTGTTCCACCCAACTGGGTTTGTATGTACGTAGCCATAGCACTAAGGTCACTGTAATTCTGATCTATTTCAATGGTTTTATCTACCCCGTTAACGTTTACTATAAAAGTTTTACCTTTTTCATTGCCGCTTAGGTCTATGGTGCTTGAACTGGTCCCGGTAACACTTGCACCACTTGCAAACCCCAGCTTGTCCAATACATTGTTTGTATCTCCCGAAGTCAGTTTTACAGTCTGTCCGCTAAGAGTCGTAAAGCTAAGCTTACTTCCATCGTTGGTAACATGTATCTTACCATTTAAATCTGCATTTCCGTTAATGGCTGTCTGAATTTTATTTGTGAGATCATTTATATCAGTTGCCCCGGAGATATTGATATTCTGTGCCGTCCCACTTCCAAGGGTTATTTTAAAGTTGCCGTTTGTATAAACTGAATAGTCGGTGTTTGCATTTGAGCCTGTAATGTAGTTCTGCTGGCCGTTTGAGAACCCCAAAGAAGAGATAAAGTTATTGGCAGTGTCTTTAACGCTTAGAGTGCTTCCGTTTAACAGGGTTCTAAACTCTATCTGGCTTCCTGTTGTCACAACATCGATCTTTCCTGATCCAAACGCATTGCTGATAGCTGTTTCAAGCTTGGTCTCAAGGTCCGTTATGTCCAGATAGTCCTGCAGGTCTATAGTCTTTGTGACTCCATCCAGAGTAATATCTATTTGCTTTCCTTGAAGGGTATAATCGCTTACTGTATTGCTTCCCTTGATAGGGTCAGTCAGACCTGAAGCACCCACTATTTTTGCACCGGAAGCCAAGGAGCTTACTATCATGGTATGTGATTTTGTAACGGCTCCTGCATTTGCAGTTGCAGTCACTATAGACTCGTTGCTTGAGGTGACATCAAAAGATGCAAAGGAAGAAGAAGACCTGAAGTTTGTTGCAGGTTTAAGAAGGTTAAAGTACTCGTCAGTGAAGCTTCTTAGCTGGTTTGTTATTTCCCTGTAGCCATCCCGCTTCCATTCTAGAAGCTGTCTATCCTGCTTCACCTTATCGATCTTCATTCTTTCGACTCTCATCAACTGCTGGATTATATTATCCGTATCAAGACCTGATGAAAGGCCGGACATCCTGAACCTGTTATTTAGCATACCGGATATTCCGTTTAATGCCATAAGAACTACCCCCTTTCATCTACCATAATACCTGCCATCTCCCACATCTTTGCAACCATGTCAAGTATTTTTTCAGGCGGTATTTCCCTTATAACTTCACGAGTATTTGTATCTATAACCTTTACCATAATCTCTTTTGTTTTTTCATGTATGGAAAACTCAAACTGCCTATTAGCACCTGTTATAGCCTTATTAGCCTTCTCTATGGCGTTAATAACCGCCTTATCCGAGATAGACAGTTCTCTTCTTTCATAATCTGGAATTTGTGAAAGCGGTATATTTTTATTTTCTTTTGTATCTGTTTTGGGGCTGTTGTCTGAATTCGCAGAGTTTACTGAATTTGGTGAGTAGGTTGTGTCTTGAACCTTCCTAACCGGTAAATTGGCAGCATCCATGCTTTCAATTCTCATAAACAATCCCTCCATGAAGATTTCTCATAAATAATATCGGAGTTTTTTATAAGAAAGTTTAGGGTTGTTTAATAGGCTCCTTTTATCCATTCTAAAGTTCTCTTTATTCCCTCATCCAAAGAGGTCTTTGGAGTCCATCCAAGTAAGGATTTTGCCTTATCATAGCTGCATAAAAGCTTGGGAATCTCACTCTGTGGGTGTATATGGGCAATATGTTTGATATTATCCTTATCTTTGGCTATTAAAGCAGCCAGATCATTAACACTTATGTCTCTTCCCAGCCCCGCATTTACTATTTCTCCATTTACTTTATCCGAGTAGCCGGCATTAACGACAAATTCTGCACAGTCCTCCACATATAAAAGATCCCTTGTCTGGGTGCCGTCTCCATAAATGTTTAGAGGAAGTCCCTCCAGATTCCTTTTTATGAATATAGCCACTACTCCGCCTTCACCGCTGGACTTTTGCATGGGACCATAGGTGTTGAATGGCCTTATGACAACTGCTGGAAGCTTGTATGCATACCAGTAGGACAGTACCATGTTCTCTCCGGCAATCTTACTTCCTGCATAAGGAGAGGCAGGCTTTGTTGGATGCTTTTCAGTTATGCCCCTTTCATCGTTTGCCCTGTCATATACCATACAGGTACTCATAAATACAATCTTGGTATTGTATTTTTTGCACTGTTCAAGGACATTGAAGGTTCCTACAGTATCATTCTCAAATGTAGTTCTGGGGTCATCTATGCTGTCCTGTACATTTATGCTAGCAGCCAGGTGATAGCAGATATCGAATTTATTTTTAAAGAGGTTATCTAAAGTAGGAATATCTTTTATATCACCTTTTATAAATTCAATAAGGTTTGGGTTATTCATAAACTCTTCTATGTTTGATTCCTGCCCGTTTGAAAGATCGTCCAATATCCATACATTGTGACCGTCGTCTAATAGCTTTTTAACCACCCAACGACCAATAAATCCTGCTCCCCCGGTTACTAGTATATTCAAGATGCATCCTCCCTTTCTGCTCATGTTTAACATTTAGTACTAAACCCTATTTTGTGCTATGACTTCCTTAACATTTGATATTACATATTCAATCTCCTCTTCTTCCATTCCTGGAAATAAGGGAAGTGTAATTATTCTCTCATAAAGCTCCTCTGCATTAGGACATAGTCCCTTTTGATAGCCAAGCTGCTTGTAAAACGGGTGATAGTACACCGGAATATAGTGAACATTTACACCTATTTTTCTTTTTAAAAGCTCTTCAAATATTTCCCTTCTTCCACACTTAAGCCTTTCAAGCCTAAGTTTTATGATATACAGGTGCCATGAAGAGTCCGTACCTTCAAGCTGGTAAGGAATAACTATCTCTCTTAAGCCTTCAAATGCTATATTATATTGTCTTATATACTGTCTTCTTATATTCAGGAATCTGTCCGATTTGTTTAGCTGGCTTACACCAAGGGCTGACTGAAAGTCGGTAATTCTGTAGTTGTATCCAAGATACTGCTGTTCGTAGTACCATGGTCCTTCATTATTTATCATCTCCTGGCTGTTTCTTGTTATGCCATGGGTTCTAAAAAGAAGAAGCTTCTTGTAAAGCTCCTCACTGTCGGTTGTGATTGCGCCCCCTTCACCCGTAGTAATGTGTTTAACGGGGTGAAAGCTAAAGGTTGTCATATCTCCCATGCTGCCGACCTTTTTTCCTTTATACTCTGCTCCCAGGGCATGGGCTCCATCTTCTATAACAGTGAGGTCATATTCTCTTGCAATATTAAATATTTCATCCATGTCACAGGGTTGTCCTGTAAAATGTACAGGTATAATAGCTTTTGTATTTTTTGTAATCTTTCTTTTTATATCCTTGGGATCAATATTATAGGTCTTTGGATCAATATCCGAGAAGACAGGTTTTGCGCCCATATAAAGCACACAGTTGGCAGAGGCGGCAAAGGTTATTGGAGATGTTATCACTTCATCCCCTTCTTTAACCCCAGCAGCAAAGCATGCAGCATGAAGTGCTGCAGTACCGTTTGATATTGCAACGGCATATTTTGCACCTACATACTGGGCTAACTTTTCTTCAAATTCCTTTATTTTAGGTCCTGTAGTAAGGTAATCGCCTCTTAGTGTCTCCACTACAGCGTTAATATCCTCTTCATCAATCCACTGCCTGCCATATGGAATAAATTTTTTTTCCAAAGGTTTTCTATCCATATTGGTTTCCCCTTTTGTATCATTTAAAGCAATTTCATTATTTCTTGAACTACTCGCTTAACCCCTTCACCGTCAACTAACTTTTGCATCTTTTCTGCTGTAGACTTTCTCTTATAATAGTCATTACAAAAGCTCTTTATTTTATTATCCAGCTTTGTGTCTGAAAGGTCATTATACCAACCCAGGCACTCTATATATCCCCTATCAGACAGCGTTTTTACTATATCTTGCTGATTATCTGCAACTATAACTGCAAGGGTTGGCGTACCGCAAGCACAAAGTTCATACAATGTACTACCTCCAGCAGATATGGCCAGGTCGCAGTTTAGCATGATATTAGACATCCTTGATACATTTTCATGCAATATAATATTCTTATTATCTTTACTTAATATTCTTAGCTTCTCTTTATTATTAAATCCGTCACCTACTACAATATTTGTTTTTAGTTTTTTAAGCTCTTTATCCGATAGTATAAAGCTGGCAAGTCTTGTACTTAGATCATAGGGGTCAGCACCGCCAACAGTTATCATTATCTCCCTAACTTCCTCGTTAACTTCCCTTTTCGGCAATCCTTTGAATTCACTTCTTATGAAGTTATACCTTAGACCAAGAAGCATTACTTCATCTTGGCAATATTTTTCATAGCAAAGGGTTTCACCCGTTATATTGCCGTTTATCAGTACATCCACAGGGTATACGAACCTGTTTACATCATCTATATAGCAAAGCTTCTTTAGAAAGGGTTTTAGATTTAGAAAATACTCCTGGTTCACGTTATAGGAGTCAATAAACATCAGGTCTATGCTGTACTTCTTGATACAACTGATTATTTCATCTGTTTCTTTTTGAAGTTCGGCTTCATCCCCGTAGAAAAACCCTACAGCAGGGCTAGTGAAGTCATAATCCCCCAGTTTTACTACCTCAAAGTCTTCTTCTCTAATCCTGGCAATTCCCTCTTTATATTTGCTAATAAAATAGACTTGGCATCCGCCATTTCTAAATCCCTTTGCCAGGGACAAGCAGCGCATTATATGTCCCATACCAATGCTTACACTGCCATCGGCTCTTATTCCAATATTGATCATTATATCCCTCTCACACTACTTTTCGAATGAGTTCGAAAGCTTTTACGTATCAACCATATTCCAATGAAGAGGTGAGCCTCTCTCAATATCCTTCAATGCTTTCCGGCCCAATATATCCTCATAGTATTTTGGTGCAAGTCCATGGGCTGGTCTTATAACCCTTATATTATCTTCAGTAAATATATCGCCTTTTCTTATATCATTTACGACAAATATAGACCTTCTGAAAATCCTGTTTGCTGCTTCACTCTCTGAGGTATCATAACTTAATTTTCCCATAGCCTTTTCAGCAGACCTTATATCTTCTACCATCTGTTTGAACTCATGTGGTTCCATAGAAAATGAGGCATCAGGATTTTCAATTTTCCTGCTTATGCAAAAATGTTTTTCTATTACCTTCGCCCCCATAGCGACAGCAGTAACTGCTCCTATTGAACCCAACGAATGATCGGAAAGTCCTACAGGGACACCAAAGGTCTCCTCCATATGCTTGATTGTGATAAGATTCATATCGTCGGGCACAGCAGGATATGCACTTGAGCACTTTAATAGGCACAGCTTACTATTACCTTGAAGCAGAACAGTTTTGACAGCTTCCTCAATTTCACCTAAAGTTGCCATACCTGTAGACATTATTACAGGCTTTCCT
>JBMOLK010000262.1:0-5844 GCA_049325575.1 Bacillota bacterium
AACACTCAGGCTATAATTTGGCTCTGCCTGCTTGTCAGTATAGCCATACTATTTATAGGTACGTATAAGTATGACAGGAAGCTGCTGTTAATACTGACTGCAATGATATTCCAGTATATACCATGGATAGCAGTGCCAAGAATTGCCTTTATTTATCACTATTTTTCAATCGTTCCTTTCCTGATACTTGCTATAGTTTATGTAATTAAGAAGTTTGTCGATAAATATGATGATGCTAAGTATTTTGCTTATGTTTACCTGGGTATAGTATTAGCTCTCTTCATACTGTTCTACCCAGGCCTGTCAGGACTGGAAGTACCTGTTTCATACATGAAATATCTAAAGTGGTTTAACACATGGTATTTCTAAAACAAACATTAGGGGGAATTAATATGTCCGATAAAATAGTATGTTCGGTTGTGGTACCGCTTTACAACGAAGAAGAAGTTCTCCTGGAAACCTACAATAGGCTTAAAAAAGTAATGGATTCCCTAAATGAGCCTTATGAAATCATATTTGTGAACGATGGCAGCAGGGACAAAACTGCCCCTATGGCTTATGAAATATGTAACAAGGATAAAAACATTAAGCTTATTGATTTCGCCAGAAATTTTGGTCATCAAACAGCCATAACAGCAGGTATGGATTTCGCGGAAGGAGAGGCTATAGTCGTCATAGACGCAGACCTGCAGGACCCTCCGGAAATTATTCCTAAAATGCTTGAAAAGTGGCGTGAAGGCTATGATGTTGTTTACGGTAAAAGGCTTGAAAGGAAGGGTGAAACTTTCTTTAAAAAGTTTACGGCAAAGATGTTCTACCGCTTCCTAAGGAAGATGACAGATGTGGATATACCGCTGGACACAGGTGACTTCAGATTGATCGACAGAAAGGTCTGTGAGGCTCTCAAACTGGTCAATGAGCGTAATAGATATATAAGAGGTATAATAAGCTGGCTTGGGTTTAAACAGACAGGTATTGAATTCAACAGGGATAAACGTTTTGCGGGTGAAACAAAGTATCCTCTGAAAAAAATGCTAAAATTTGCTTTTGATGCCATTACATCCTTCTCCTATAAGCCCCTGAAGCTGGCGTCATACTTCGGTATGCTGCTGTCCTTCTGCAGCTTTGTCTATCTTCTGGTAGTTCTTTACACCAGGCTTTTCACTGATCATGTTCAGCCTGGTTGGGCCTCCACCCTGGGTGTAAACCTGTTCTTCAATGGTATTACACTTATGATACTTGGAATTATAGGCGAGTACATAGGCAGGATTTACGATGAAGCCAAAGGCAGACCTTTATACATAGTAAAGCAAACAAGAAACTTCTCTGAAGATAAAACAAACAGAATAACCGGAAGACAATAATTGTCTTAATGCTATTAAGAATTGAAATGGAGTACTGCGGTACTCCATTTCGCTATTTATTTTTAATTGAGGAAGACCTGATAAAGTCTGTAATTTTACCTAAAGCCTTTGTTCTGCACTTCTACACTCTGGATACCTGATTTCATCACAATACTTCTTATAAACGGATTATACATAAAAGGTGTCTTTAGATTCTTAAGCTGTATATTTGTCTTTATTTTATGGGTGTATCCTTCATAACGCTCCAAAAAGCCCTTGGAACCCTCTTCAAGGCTCTTAGCCAGTAAAAGAGCACTCTTTAGAGCATAGCTGAAGCCTTCTGCCGAACTTGGACTTATAAAGCCTGCTGCCTCTCCTAACAAAGCTGTATTTCCCTCACCAACACATATATTATTTTTACTTAAAGGCCTTAATATGAATGCTCCCTCTTTTTTTACAAGCTTATCAAACCTAAATCCATAATCCGAAAGCTTGCTCTTTAAAATACTAAACTTTTGCCAGGGATTATTGTCGGGATATAAAGCACTTCCAATTATCAAATTGTTTCCTTTGGGAATAGTCCATGAATAAAAGTCGGTTACACTTCGGTCAAATATAGCAGAAAAATACGGCAAGGCTTCTCCCACGTCATACCACTCCTGAATTGATACATACTTCCTGGGAAAAGGGTATTCTGAAAAAGCCTGTCTTCGCACCTTGGAAAAAGCTCCATCAGCACCTACCAATATTTTTGTTCGCACACTATACTCCTTTCCCTTATGTACGAACTTTATCAGGAATCCGCCTTCTATTTCCTGATGGGACTTATATAAGCTTTCAAAACGAAAGTCAACATTTCCCCGTATCAAAGAAACCAGCCAGCGGTCAAACTTCTCCCTGTCAATATTAATATAAAACCTCTGATAATATCTTTCGATATTTTTGTCAAGATCTATTGTCCTCACAACAAATAGCTGTGGTCCTTCAAGGACACTTTGCGGGACCCCCTGCCCCAATTCCGCCAGTACTTTCTGGGCATCCGGAGCCAGTAATCCTCCGCAGCATTTTATTCTATAGTCCTCACGAGGGTCTACATCAAGACATCTTTTATCAAGGAGTAAAACCTTGTAATTTTTCCCTATTAAACGAGCCAATGTTGCACCTGAAGGACCAGCCCCTACAATAGCTATATCATACATTCTGATTCTTCCATCCTTACAATAAATTTTAGAAATCCCTATATGCAAATATATTCAATAGATTTGCTCTAATTCCTTCCTGATCTATAAACTAAAAGTGTGAATGATTGAAGAATACAAGCTCTTAACAAACACAAGACAATTGAACATCAAAAAAGCGAGTTAATAACTCGCTTTTTTACGTCAGATTTTCTCACGTAAAACGCCGAAAACCCTTGATTACCAAGGGTTTTCAGACAAATTGTGGTGGAGGGAGATGGATTCGAACCATCGAAGTCAGAGACAACAGATTTACAGTCTGCCCCCTTTGGCCACTCGGGAACCCCTCCATGTTGGAGCTGGTGGACGGATTTGAACCCCCGACCTGCTGATTACAAGTCAGCTGCTCTACCAACTGAGCTACACCAGCTTATATTAAGTTAAATGGCGACCCGGAAGGGGCTCGAACCCTCGACCTCCAGCGTGACAGGCTGGCATTCTAACCAACTGAACTACCGGGCCATATCTTTGACCTGCTCACTGGTCCACCAGCCATAAGCTGCTTCTGGCAGACCAGCAATTACTACAGGTTATTATGGTGACCCATAGGGGACTCGAACCCCTGTTACCGCCGTGAAAGGGCGGTGTCTTAACCGCTTGACCAATGGGCCATATATTAATTGTTTTGTTTTATGTCGCCAATCACTTCAGCCGACAAAGTATATTTTAACTAGATCACAGTAAAATGTCAAGCAAAAAAATAAAATTTTTATAAAGAATTTTTTGGCTCTAAATCCATCAAAAATAAGTGTTTCAATTTGCCTAAATATGTATTATTATAATAAATGGTCACATCTGCACTTAAAGAATGTACTTCAAAAAGTGAGGGAGACAAACGCGACACATTATTATTAAGCTTTGTCCTTAATATAAGCCTCATTTATAAAATGAGACAGAACACTTTATGTATTTGCGAGGAGATATGACAAATGAAAAAGTACTTCTATGATATACACAGTCATGCCATGAACATGAGTCACCCAAACTTTCTTGCATTCGGCAAACAATTTGAAAACATGGTGTTTAACAATGTTGATAGGTTTCTTAAAGGCAACCGTTTAACTGTATTTCTTGCAGTAAATTATATGCTGCTTCAATTCCTGTTCCTTAAAAAATTTGATTATAAGAATGTTATAAGCCTTCTTCAAAAAGCCGGGCTGGGAAACTCTCCAGACAGGGCAAAAAATCTTCTTGCTATTCTGGAAAATGATATTGGGAGCTTCTTTATTCTCATGGAGGACTGTATATGTGAACATGTAATGAAAGACGGGAAAATAGTAATCGGGGATAACTCCTATGATAAACTTATACTAACACCCTTAATTATGGACTTTGGCAGTAAAACAGTTTCCTACAATGAAATCCACTATAATAAAAAGCCTGTGAACAAACCTGTTGTAGAACAAATAATCGATGTTTTTAACGGAATAAGAAAGTATAGGGAGGATTCCCGCTGGAACTTGTTGGAGATATACCCCTTTATGGGCATCAATACAAAAAACTACTCCCTGGATGAAATAAAAAAAATGCTTGATATATACTTTGGAGATTATAAAGGATCATATCAAGCCATTTATTCAAACATGGCAAGCTTTGACGGTGACATATACAGTATTGGCAGTAATACTTATGCCGGTATAAAGCTGTATCCCCCCTTAGGCTTTGACCCATGGCCGGAAGATAGTAGTGAGCTTTCTAAAGTCAAACTTCTTTACGAGTTTTGTGAAAGCAAGCAGATACCCATTACCTGTCACTGCAGTGATGAAGGCTTTTGTATTATGAGTAGGGAAGAAATGGAGCGCCTAACCTCCCCTTCAAAGTGGAAAACGGTTCTTAGAAACTTTAATTCATTAAAACTTAACCTTGCTCATTTTGGGAAGCATGACCACTCCCCTAACTGGCAAAACAGTATTATAGAGCTTATAAAGAATTATGATAACGTATATACGGATATTTCCCATAGAGGCTTTGATGACGATTTCTATATGGGTTTAAAAGAATCTATACGGAATATACAAGATCCAGAACTACAAGAAAAGCTGAAGAAAAGAATCCTCTTTGGTTCAGACTTTATGATAAACCTGCTTAAAATTGACTCATATTGCAAGTATCTTGAGATTTTTACAAATACAAATCACTTAAGCAGCGATGAAAAGAATTATTTCTGCTCTTTTAATCCAGAGCATTTCCTATTTGCTAATGAAAAGCCAAATGCAATGCCTGTTAGGGATGGTTCTAATCCTGCAAATATATTGTAAACCATATGCATTCTCTATTCACTTATCTTTCATATGCCGGTAAATCCGGCATTTATAATTATTGCACGGTACCTTTTAAAATAAGCTAAATTATTTTGTTTAGTACCTTGTATTATGTAGTAGTGTGTGTTATTATATAGTTAAGATAAATTTTCCAAGGTATTCTAGCGGAGGAAAGGAGGAACAAAATTGAATATTCAGTTTAAAAAAGGTGTTTTGGAGCTTTGTGTATTATCCATGCTATTTAAAAAGGATTGCTACGGTTACGAACTTGTAAATGAAATATCTAAAAACATACAAATTTCTGAAGGTACCATATATCCTCTCTTAAAGAGGTTAAAAGATGAAGGATATTTTACAACATATTTGGAGGAGTCACAGGAAGGACCCCCTAGAAAGTATTACAAATTGACCGAACTTGGAGCAGAAACTAAAACAGAACTCGAAAAGGAATGGTACCGGTTTATTGAGGGTGTAAATAAAATTGTAAAGGAGGCTAATGAAGGTGAATAAAGCAACATATTTGAATACTTTAAACAGTATGCTGGATAAATTACCTGAAGATGAAAGAAAAGATATTCTTTATGACTATGAAGAACATTTCAGGATTGGTATGGAGAATGGGAAAACAGAAGAAGAAATCTCTATAGGCCTTGGTGACCCAAGGGCAATTGCCAGGCAGTATAAAGCCTGTCATACCATAAAGACTGCAGATGTTAACACTACCGCAGGAAATACAATAAGAGCAGTTTTTGCAATAGGAGTACTGGGTTTTTTCAACCTTTTTGTTGCTGTTATTCTGTTTGCTCCCGTTGCTATAGTTCTTGCTGCATTCTATATAGTGGGCTTCTCACTTGCGGTATCCGGAATTGCTGGTGGGATAGCGACATTCATTGCTCCTTTCTTTCCCAATTATATAGATATAGGTATAAACCCATTTTCAGCAATCTGTTTTAGTGTTGGGTTGTTTACTTTTGGTGTATTATTTCTTATTCTATCATACTA
>JBMOLK010000263.1:0-5834 GCA_049325575.1 Bacillota bacterium
GCAGATTCTGCTTATAGTTATAGCCGGTGCAGCCGGTATATTGATGTATAAAAATGCAAAATTACCGGATATTGAGCCTATGAATATTTCAATTAGCAAGAGAACAGGTATCTTTTCATGGATATTATTCTTCGGTTTATTAACTATGCTGCCAATTTTACGGCAATTTCTTCAGAACAGTTGGGTTTCGCTTTTTGATACATTTTACCGTACAGGTTCTCTGGTTTTTGGTGGAGGCCATGTTGTTCTGCCTTTAATAGAACGGGAGGTTGTACCGCCGGGCCTAATCAGTGCGGAAGAGTTCCTGACTGGATATGGTGTTGCTCAAGCTGTCCCTGGACCCTTATTTACATTTTCCAGTTATCTCGGGGCAATGATAAACGGTATAGGCGGTGCAATAATCACTACTATAGCAATATTTCTGCCATCGTTCCTCTTGGTTATTGGTTCGCTGCCCTTTTTAAATGAAGCAAGAAAGCATCCAAGGTTCCAAGCTGCGCTTACAGGCATTAACGCTGCAGTTGTCGGAATTTTACTTGGTGCACTATATAATCCTGTTTGGACCAGTTCGGTAAAGACAACCACAGACTTTGTAACTGCTGTAGCTTTATTTGGAATGCTGGAGTATTGGAAGGTTCCGCCTTGGGTGGTTGTAATAATTGCTGCAGCAGCCGGGTTTGGTATAGGGCTTGTATAGATTAATAATTAAACCAACTTAGGGAGAACTTATTCTTATGAGTTCTCCCTAAATCTATTGAAGTTTGTACTTTCTACTGTTTTATAATACAATATATAGCATAGGCAGTATTAAACGCTTCTCTAGTAAATATTTCCATACCAATACTGACTTAATAGATAAAAATTATATATCTTACAGATTAAAATTTAAAAAAAAAGATATCAAATTGTGTCTCAAAAAATTGCCCTTTGAAGAATATTATAACGAGGGGTTGAGAGAATGCTATTTTTTACTATTGCTGGCGAAAGCATAAGAGAGGAAATACTTGAGAGGGTCAGAAGGATAAAAAACGGGGACGCTTCAGAAAGGGAAAAGTTTATTGAAGACTTTAGACCCTTTGTTGTTTCACAATGTAAAGATACTTGCGGCAGATTTTTAGACTTAAATAATGGTGAAGAGTTAAGCGTTGGATTAATGGCATTTAATGAGTCCATAGATTCCTTTAAGGAAGAAATCAATAATAATTTTCTTCCTTTCGCAAAAGTAGTAATTAAGAGAAGACTTATAGACTATCTAAAAAAAGTCAATAAGTTTAAGAACAATGAAGTATGTTTTACGGACCTTGGAGACGAGAATATAGAAAATGGCATTATTCATGTGGCTACAAACCCAACAGACGTGATTGATGAAGTACATAGAAGAAAAGATATGATATCTTTTATAAACGAACTTAATAATTACAACATTTCAATCAGAGATCTGGTTTTTCACTGCCCTAAACATCAGGACACAAGAAAAATAACATATAAAATATCTGTGGAAATATTTAAAAACCCCGGACTTAGAAACACTCTCTGCCTAAAAAGAAGGCTTCCTATCAAAGAATTGGTTGACTTAACCGGCTACAGCAGAAAAACGATTGACAGGCATAAGAAATATATTATTGCCCTATCAACTTTGTTATGCGGTGATTATGAAAGCCTTAAAGAGTATATAGGCTTTGAGGGAGGTGCATCAAAATGAGAGGGATAGCTATGGAAAATGGTAAAAAGAAATTTGGTGTACTTTTACCTGACGGGCGTTTCTTGATGATTAAGTCGGATTCCTATTCGGAAATCGGAAAGGAGCTGGTCTTTGACGAGTCACAGATAATTGATTTAAAAAGACAACTTAGCTTTAAGATTATTTATTCTGTTGCAGCTGTATTTGTATTAATGTTGGTATCATTGGCAGTGTTTACGTACAATACCCCGGATAAAAATATATATGCATATATAGACCTTGATATAAATCCTGGTATGGAATTCTATATCGATGATAAACATAAAGTCATCGGAACGAAATCACTTAGCAAAGAAGGAAACGATGTATTAAAAGACCTTAAATTAAAGGGGCTAGATATTAGGGATGCCATACTTGAAGCAGTAGATAATGCAGAAGCAAACGGCTATCTTAAAGATGGAGGAGCTGTTTTGATTTCCGGGTGCGTTAATAATAGTGATTTAAAGAATCAAGACACAGGTATTAATAAGCTTTTTAATAGTTTAAAAGACAGGATAAAAAAAGAAGAGATCAGAATAGAATATGTGGAGATTACCATGGAACAAAGAAAGCTGGCTATGAAAGCGGATATTTCCATGGGCAGATATTATCTATACATTAAAGCAAAGGAATATGGAATTAGCCTGTCAATGGATGAAGCCCGGAATGGAAACATCAAGGATTTATTGGATAGAATTATAAAGCCTGAAAACAAACCGGATGTAACAGCAAACTTTATACCAACCTTTACACCAATCTCTGCAGCAACTCCTTTACCAAACCTTATGACTGACACCCTTTCAACTTCTGTTCCAATATATGGGGATACATCCCAACCACACTCTAACAACGGTTCACAAACATCTGTGCCTTTACCTTCTCACAGCTTGGTATTAGAGCCGGCAAAGTCCAATACAACATTTGAGTATGTTCATACTGTTAGCATAGACAAGAGCATTGAATGTCAGGAAATTGAGGGGTTTGGGGCCTTCGGAGGAAAACGGCCGGACTGGATTGACCGAAAGACCATTCATGATAAAGAGTTTGTGAACAATATAATTGAAGATTTGGGTGCAACAATAATAAGGACATCTGTTGGAGGAAACTTCGAAAGGAATAATGATAACAATGACCCATATGTCACGGACTTTAATGCTTATAATACTGATACTTACTATGGCGACTATGAGGAACACGCTGCCCTAAGGCCTTGGTTAAATTATCTGAAGGATGCAAAATCCAAAGCCAATTCATTAGGAGAAGAATTGAAAGTCATTACCTCTATCTGGAGCCCGCCTCGCTGGATGAAGTATATTGACGCTTACCATGGTACGGATCGGATCTGGAATAGGATAAGTAATGGAATAGGGCCTGTGCCCGGTGTAGTTGGAGAAAAAGGAAATATGTATCCTGAATATGCAGAGTTTTTATATGCTTATACCAGGATATTCAAAAGGGAGACCGGGTTTGACCTTTATGCACTAAGTATTCAGAATGAACCGGCCTTTGCGCAGACATATGTATCATGTGTATATAGTCCCCAGCAGTACAGGGACATGCTTGTTGAACTGGGAAGAAGACTAAAAAAAGAAAACGTAAAAGTAAAATTATTTGGCCCTGAAGATACTCAAGCTTTACATAGAATCCATGATTATCTATATACATTGGCTGAAAACAGGGAAGCCCGGGACTATCTTGATATAATGGCTGTTCATGGATCGGCAAACGGAAGCACGACGTTAATAAGCCAGGATACACTGTGGTCTAACATACGGCAAATGTCGGATGAATACAACTACCCGTTATGGATGACTGAAACATCAGGGTATAAGGACAATTGGGATGGAGCCATGGGACTTGCCAACGCAATTCATTCCGCCTTAAAGTATGGAAGGGTAAGTGCCTGGGTATGGTGGTCATTCAGCGAGTCGAAATCTTCAGAATACTCGCTTATGACAAACGGAGTCCCTACCTCAAGATACTATACTTCGAAGAATTATTATAAATATGTAAGGCCGGGTTCTGTTATGGTAAAGGCCGAGTCAAAGGACCCTGACATAAGGGTTACAGCCTTTAATCATAAAGCCCGCAAAATGTTGACCGTAGTGCTCATAAATAACTCAGATGTATCAAAGTCCATAGATATAGGCTTTTATGGAAGCAACTTTCCAGATGAATTTACAGTTTACAGAACATCCGCCACAGAGAACTGTATAAATGCTGGAAGGGTCTCCGGTATGCAATCGGTGATGCTCCCGCCAAGCAGTGTTACAACATTGTATGGCTCGTATACGGCAGCAGACAAGGCTTTGGTACCATATATCATAAATCAGCCTAAGAACATTTCTGTTCAGGAGGGTACAAGTACGGAATTTTCAGTTTTTGCTATAGGTACACCAAATCTTAGTTATCAGTGGTATAAGAATGGTACAGCTCTTACTGGTGAGACAGGGCAAACTTATAGAGTAAACTCAGCTTCTCTGGCTGACAACGGATCTGAAATTTATGTGAAGATTAAGAGTCCTTACGGTATAATAACCAGCCGTAGATCTGTCTTAACAGTAAAAGGATTTAATGGACTTTCTATAGAAAAGATTTCTTTGATGCCTTCTATTGACGGCAATATGGATAGTGCGTGGCACAGCATTCCATCATACACCCTAGGCAGGAAAGTAATAGGGTCTCCTGCTCCTTCCGACCTTTCAGGCTCATTTAAGTTGGCCTGGGATGATGATAACCTTTATGTCTTTGCTGATATAGTTGATGATAAGGTAGTAAGCGTATCCGGAGGTTCTGACAGTATTGAACTGTTTTTTGACAGTGACAACAGCAGAAGACGTTCATATGATTCAAACGACTTCCAGTTTGTGTTTAAATATGGTAAAGATACGGTAGTAGAAACAAAGCATGCAGCTTCTAATGATATAAAGTATAAGAGCGTAAAAACCGACAGGGGATATGCCATAGAAGCATGCATTCCATGGTCAGTACTAGGGACCAGGGCTTATTCGGGCAAAATTGTCGGATTTGATGTGTGTGCAGATGATACTGATGATCAAAAAGATGGTATCAGGGAATCAAAGATTTCGTACAACACGGCTAATAATGATATATGGTTCAATCCTTCAAACATGGGAGTAGGAAGGTTAAATTAGCTGTAAACAAATTTTAGGCCTAATTTGTTTATAAATATAATCATAAACTTATATAAGGGAGGAATTTTGGTGAGAAGAAGTAAAAAACTAAACTACTGGCTTGTTATCCTGACTATACTTGTATCTATAATCCTTTGCAATGGGCAGGCTTTGGCAATAGACAATAATGGCGAAGTACAGAGTCCTGTTCCAACCGTTTCACCCATACCGACTGTCACACCTGTACCCAATATTGTTACTGGTGATTTAAATGGAGATAAAGCTGTTGATTCTACAGACTTTACTCTTTTAAAGAGATATTTACTTCATATAATCAGGCAATTTACTTATGAACAGGGCTTAATAGCAGCAGATGTCAATGGAGATGGAAATATTGATTCTATAGATTTAACATTAATGAAAAGGTATTTGCTAAAAATAATTGATAAGTTCCCAGAAGAGGGAGTGTCACCAACACCGACGCCGACTCAGGCTGAAGAAATACTGGGCAATAAGGTAGAGGGTACGCTAAATGACGGAGTTGCTGCAAACTTCTATAACGCTATAAGATATCAGGCATCATCCGACATGACTGTTAACCAGATGAAGGTAATGATAGCAAAAGCCGGTACAGGAAAGATGAAGTGTGCAATATACTCTGACAGCAACGGTAATCCTGGAACATTCCTTAGAGGATCGCAAGAAAAGAGTAATCTAGGATCAGGCTGGCAGACTTTCAACCTGACTTCATCATTATCATTGACCGAAGGAAACTATTATTGGATGGTAAGTTGGAGAGACGGCAATTATGAGGTTTTTTCAACTTCATCTACAGGCTGTAACTGGTGGGGGAAACTTACCTATGCAAGCAGTTGGCCATTAAGCCTTCCGGCAAAGGGAGGCGCTTCTGACTATAGACATAGCTTTTATGCACTATATGACCCAACAGTTATCGTTCCAACATCCGACCCGACCCTTAT
>JBMOLK010000264.1:0-5820 GCA_049325575.1 Bacillota bacterium
TACCAGGATAATTAACTGCCATTTTTCAAACTTTTTACTACTAACAGCACAATAGGTAAAACTACTCCCAAGCTGAGGCTAACGATCGTATAACCGCTTGATAAGAAGTATCTGATTACTCTTATGTCAGGAAAAGCAAAGATGGCAAGTATCAAGATAATAAATCCGCCGGGAATAATAAGCTTTTTGTAATTGTTTAGCTCGAATATTTGAGCCGCAGCCTGGGATAATGCATAGTAGAAGAGAGATATTTTAGAAAAACTCCCAGTTAGCCAAAGAAATACTGCAAGGGGTGATAAGTTTCCTAAAAAGACTAACTGTATGTGCTTGACTTCTTCGAAAGTCGGAAATATTTTTAATACAGCTGATTCTGCTCCAAACAAGGCAATTGGCCCGGTTAACGGTCCAACAAACATTACACCGATAATTAATACTGAAGTTATGTAAGTTTTTCTCAGCACAACCTTCTGATTCAGAGCTGGATGAATCATTCCAATAGCCACCATTTCCGCAATGAGAGCTATTAATGGAAGACATCCTCGAAATACGGGTCCCATGCCGCGTTCCAAAATTGGCAGCATATATCGGAAGTCTTTATCTGGTAAAACTATAACTGATATTGTAATACCCGCAATAATAAGGAAAGGAAAAAGAATCTCCATAGCTCTAAGAAAAGTTTCTAATCCTAGGGATACAGCATAGGCACAAAGCAGTATGAAAGTGAGCCCAAAAATTATCGGAGGGACATCAGGCATAAATTCACTTGTCATAAAATCCATCAATGCTCCAAGTGTAATGGATGAAACAATTAAAAAATACCCAACATATATTAATCCGACAATCTTTCCTAAAGCTTTTCCCATAGTGGAACAAAGTATTTCTATCAGAGACTGCTTTGGTGCACTCAAATATAGTTTAGAGAGTATAAATGCAAATACTATTCCAAGAATTATTGCTAAGGGTAAGGAAAGCCATCCATCTCGTCCCGCTACATTTAATACAATGGGTACAATCAACAAGTGGCCTGTCACAGTAACTGAACTAATAGTAATTATACAAAGTTGATATTTCGTAATTTGAGATTGTTTCAACAGGTAAGTCTCCTTTCTTTTGATATCACGTCTACAATCCTCAGCCATAATTACTAGAATTTTCTTTATTTACACATTACAGTATTGTTGGCCTTTTATTGTATTTAGTATTCACTTTTTAGAGAAAATTAAACGAATGGTGACTTTATTCTATTCAGACCTGAAAATACTTCAACTGTCCCAACATTTTTACCCTTCCATCACTTACTATGCTACCACACTGTTTCACACATCACTTTCCATTCTTTTTTGCCTTTTGTGCAAACTCAATATTCACTATTTTGTCATAAGGAGCTTCCTTATAAAGTTCCCCTGCTATTTGTATTACCTTTTGTAAAAGATCCAGGGTTCCTTTCTCAAAATCAGATCCCTACTCCAAGCATCATAATCCTTATACCTTTTTGCAACTATTGTAAGTGTAGCCTCATCAGAATCAGGGAAAGATGGCTTTATAGCTTTTGCTATTTCTTCAGGCGTACGACTTTGGACCATTTCTAAGCCATATATATGACATTTGTAAATTTCTGTATTTCACCACTGTTTTTTCTATGTAGCTCTTATAAGCAAAATAGGCGGTATATGGTAATTCTTCACGCTCTTTTCCACCATTCTAGCGCTTTTTCTGTTTTTATGTGGTAAAATAAGTATCAGACAAGCTGGCTATTTCTTGTCTCAAAACTATAATTGTCATATGCGTAAATAGCTTTATAGTTTCTTATCATCCGTCAAACTTGTGTTTTGCTTGAGGAAGGGGCTTGCAAAGGTTTTCTTTCTTTTTTGGGGGAAGGGAGAAGGTTTTTTCTTCAAAGGAACTGTTGAGTTCGCTTTGTTAGAGGACTTGTGAGGTTTTTCAAAAAGGGGAGAGAAATAATCCAATAATCCCAGTCTGTACATCGAATAAACATAGCGTCCAACCTGTAGAAGCCCATGTTGCAGTAGCAGAATATCCAGATGGATCTTGATAGATTACAGGGTTATTCTGGCAATAAACAAACATGTTGTGTCCTATCAAGTCACCTGTTATACCTATTACTATGTCTGCATTTAAGAACCTACCCCACTCTGGATTATAGTACCTTGATTGCAAATATTACAGCCCTGTTTCTCAGTCATACCTATAACCTTTATACCTATCCAGATTCTTTAACCCCTACTATACTTGCCAATGAGCCAGTTACGCTGGTCAACTTGCCCAATGTATCATACATATAACTTACCACTTGAGTTCCAGTACTGTCAAACAATCTAATTATGTCATTTTGTCTACTTTAAAAGCTCTGTGTTCTATAATAATTACACTATCATCATTTACATTTAATCCTTTGTACTTGTAAATCTAAGTGTAGTATAATCCGTTTCACCTAAGTCTTTACATTTATGTAAATTGCATTAAAGTTAATATTATAAAAATAAGGACTCTTACGAGTCCTTATTACCGTCCATTTCATCTACCTCTTCACTCTCATCCTCATCTTCATTAACTATTCTTGCAATACCTACCAGATTAACCCCTTCATCCATCCTCATTAGAGTTACACCCTGCGTTGCCCTGCCAAGAATACTTATATCTTCTACCCTTATCCTTATAATAGTTCCATCGGAACTTATGAGCATTACATCATCTTTTTCGCTTACCAGCTTCATACCGGCTATTCTTCCAGTCTTTTCAGTAACCCTGTAAGTGAGAATACCTTTACCGCCTCTGGTCTGTACTTTATACTCATCAAGCTCCGTCCTTTTTCCAAAGCCTTTTTCCGTTACTACCAGCAGGCTGGTGTTCTCAATGAATGCTCCCATGCCTATTACTTCATCGTCATCCTCAAGCTTTATACCTCTTACACCCTGGGATACTCTTCCTAAGGGACGGGCATCTTCTTCATTAAACCTTATTGACATACCGTTCCTTGTCACCAGCAATATATCCTTGGTTCCGTCTGTAAGCCGGACGTCTATAAGCTCATCATTCTCCCTTAATGCAACAGCAGTAAGGCCGCCCTTTCTGATGTTGTCATACTCCATAAGGTCTGTCTTCTTTATTATACCGTTTTTGGTTGCTAGAACCAGGTATAGACCTTCCTTATACTCTTTAACAGGAATTACCGTTGCAACCTTCTCATCCTGGTCAAGCTGTAGAAGATTAACTATTGCTGTTCCCTTGGCCTGCCTTCCGGATTCGGGTATTTCATAAGCCTTAAGTCTATACACCTTACCTTTATTGGTAAAGAAGAGAATAAAGTCATGTGTTGAAGTTACAAAGAGATTCTCAACAAAGTCCTCTTCTCTGGTACTAAGACCTATAATACCTTTTCCGCCTCTTCTCTGGCTCTTATAGGTGTCTGTTGGAAGCCTCTTGACATAGCCGAAGTGGGTAAGTGTTATGACACTTTCTTCTTCTTCAATCAAATCTTCAATATCTATGTCGCTTTCATCAGGTATTATCTTTGTTCTTCTTTCATCTGCATACTTCTGTCTAATCTCGTTTAACTCGTCTTTAACAATATTTAAAACCATAAACTCATTTGCAAGAACATCCTTATAATATTTGATCTTAGCCAAAAGATCCTGGTATTCGCTTTCAAGCTTCTCTCTTTCTAAGGCTGTGAGCCTTCCAAGTCTCATGTCTACAATTGCCTGTGCCTGCTTTTCACTTAGTCCAAACCTTTCCATCAATCCCTGCTTTGCCAGAGATTCGTTTTTGGACCCTCTGATGATTCTAATAACTTCATCAAGATTATCAATTGCTATCTTTAACCCTTCCAATATATGAGCCCTTGCTTCTGCCTTGTCAAGCTCATACTTGGTCCTTCTTACTATAACATCCTTCTGATGATTCACATAATGATCTATAGCCTGTCTTAGGTTGATTATATGAGGCTCAAACTTTTTATCCGGAGTCTGGACAAGAGCAAGCATGTTGACACTGAAGGTGTCCTGCATTTGCGTGTTTTTATAAAGCTGGTTTAAAACAACATTTGCATTTGCTTCTCTTTTAAGCTCTATGACTATTCTCATTCCGTTTCTGTCGGATTCATCCCTAAGATCGGAGATACTCTCTATTCTTTTATCCTTTACAAGCTCTGCTATCTTTTCAATGAGCCTTGCCTTGTTAACCTGATATGGAAGCTCGGTAACAATTATACGCTGTTTGTTGCTGCTCATCTGCTCAATATTTGTAACAGCTCTTACAACTATCCTTCCTCTGCCTGTCCTGAAAGCATCTTTAATACCCTGCTTTCCAACAATTATACCTGCAGTAGGAAAGTCAGGACCCTTAATTATCTTGTTTAGTTCATCTATAGTAATTTCAGGGTTGTCTATTACCTTTGTTATACCGTCTATAACTTCACCCAAATTATGTGGGGGTATGTTTGTCGCCATACCTACAGCGATACCCGAGGAACCGTTTACCAAAAGATTTGGAAATCTTGATGGTAAAACTACAGGTTCAACATCATGCTCGTCAAAATTAGGTTTAAAATCTACTGTATCCTTATTAATATCCCGCAACATTTCCATGGAAATTTTGGACAGCCTTGCTTCGGTGTACCTCATAGCTGCAGGAGGGTCACCGTCAATGGAACCGAAATTACCGTGGCCGTCAACAAGCATATATCTTAGTGAAAAGTCCTGAGCCATACGGACCATACTTTCATAAACCGCCGCATCTCCATGGGGATGAAACTTACCTAAAACTTCCCCAACTGTGGTTGCACACTTTCTGTGTGATTTGTCGGGAGTAAATCCTAGTCCGTACATAGCATAAAGAATTCTTCTATGCACAGGCTTAAGACCATCCCTTACATCAGGCAGGGCGCGGTCTACTATTACACTCATTGCGTAATCTATAAAGGATTTTTTCATTTCGGATTCAATGTCAACAGGTATTATCCTTTGTTCTTTAACTTCATTAGTATCTGCCATCAATATACCTCTTTCCTATGTTTATAGTAAATAATTTAGAATTTCAATTTTAAAGTTTGCTTTTAAAATAGGTTACCTGTAAAGACTAAAAAAATATTTGACACTAAGCATAGACTTAGTATTTCTACATCCCATATATATTTTAATAAAGTTTTATAAGGCTGTCCACTTTTTTCATTATTTTATAACTTATAGCCTAATAAATAAAGGTATAAATTATAAAATAGGGAATGATATTAAATCATTCCCTATTTTTTGCCATATAATACTCTAAGATTAAACCAAATCATCTATATAAATTCAAACTCGTGTTTACTTTGGAATCCTCACTATAAATTCAACATAACTTCCTCTGTCAAACTGTGCCGCCTTAGCTTCAACTCCCGACTTTTTCATTAATTCTATAGCCTGCTTTATAGTATTTACAAATATCCTTATATCCTTTATGGCTTTTGTAAACTTTGTCTTGTTCTTTTTCTCCTTTTCCTGCCTTGTGTACCTTTCTATTGCTCTCTCTACCAGGTCTTCCGTCCTTTTTACGTTTAGTCCCTTTTCACATACATGCTTAAGTACCTTTAACTGAAGCTGTTCATCATGAAGTTTTAAAAGGGACCTGGCATGCCGTTCCGTAAGATTGTTATCAGCCAGCATCTTTTTTACCAGCGGCGGCAGCTTTAGCAGTCTTATTTTATTGGCTATTGTAGACTGGCTCTTACCAATTTTCTGAGCAAGCTCCTCCTGGGTAAATCCGTGATCATTTATCAGGTTATTGTACCCTTCAGCTTCCTCCATATAACTTAAATCTTCC
>JBMOLK010000265.1:0-46454 GCA_049325575.1 Bacillota bacterium
ACTACTGCTAACGCAGTTATAAAATTATCAAGTAACAATATTTCCAGTAAATTTGTGGTATTTAGTAAGGTTTATAACTGGAAATCTATAACTTAAAACCTTACAAAACTTATTATACGAGGTGGTGAAGGATATGATAAAAAACGGTATTATAAAAGCTGGATTAGGAAGAAAAGCATTTAATATTTTTAACGGTGTTTTTTTGACACTTGTATGCCTGGCAGTATCTGTACCTCTTATTATGGTTATTGTAACTTCCTTGTCCCCGGATGAAATTGTAGCAAAACAGGGTTATGTGTTAATCCCAAAATCCATTACTTTTAAGAATTATCTGCAGATATTTAACAGCGGATATATGCCTGCATTTTACAATTCGCTGTTTGTAACGGCCTGTGCAACTGTTTTTTCGATGATTATGACCGTTACAATGGGCTATGCAATGGCACAAAAGAGTTTACCGGGTAGAAAGTTCATTATCAGGTTTGTTATAACTACTATGGTTTTGGATGCGGGTATTATACCTTTTTACCTGGTTGTAAGACAGTTAGGGATGATCGACAGTTATCTGGCACTAATTATTCCTTCTGCCATATCTACTTACAATCTGATATTGGTTAAAAACTATATGAGCTCTATTCCGGAGAGCATTATAGAATCTGCAAGGCTTGACGGATGCTCCGAAATAGGCATTTTAGCCAGGATAGTACTTCCCGTTTCCATTCCGATTATTGCTGCAGTAACGCTTTTTTATGCAGTTGCACACTGGAACACTTATTTTAATGTGGTTATGTTTATAAATGACAGCAGCAAATATACTCTCCAGGTTCTGTTAAGGCAGTTGATCTTCCAATCGGAATCGGCAGTTTCATCTGTCTCTGCGCTAAATAACTTTAAGATGTCTGTAATGATTATGACCATGCTTCCTGTATTGATTCTGTATCCTTTTATTCAAAAGTATTTTATATCGGGCATCATGCTGGGTTCAGTGAAAGAGTGATATGGGATTGATTTATAAAGATACAAATTGTAAAAACATGGATAGCCTTCCTGCAGTTTTGTATTTATAATTAAAATAGAAAGGGGTAGTAAAATGTTAAAAGCAAAAAGGTTAATTGTGCTGTTATTGAGTGTTGCTATGGCAGCAACCACGCTTATGGGATGTGGAGACAGGAGTCAAACGGTTGAGGACGGCAATAATAAAACTGTTGAAAACAAAGAGAACTCTGACAAGCAAAAGGAAAGGGTTAAAATTACATTTTGTATGTCCCAGACCGGATGGGGCGGAGAAGCTGTAGATCCTGAGCTCATGAAAGAGGTTGAGAAGGCCATTGAAGAAAAGACCAACACGGATCTGGAAATTATTGCACCTCCACAGAGCAGCTATAATGACAAGCTGAATGTTATGCTTACTTCCGGGCAGATACCGGACATTTTTGCAGTAAGGAAAGCCACTGATACATTACAGGTTATGGCAGCAAGAGGTTATACAATGCCCCTTGACGAATTAGTCACAAAAACACCTGAAATCACTTCATTAGTTGATGAAAAATATCTTGAATATGTAAAGGTTGATGGAAAAATACATGGTATACCAATGTATGTTCCTTTGTCAAAAGTTATATGGCTTAGAAAGGACATGATGGACAAAAATGGAGTCAATCTGTCAAACACTCCTACTACCGATGAATTCTACAATGAGATGAAAAAGCTGGCAGGTAAGGGTGTCATCCCTTTCACTTTTCCGAAATTTCTTGATAATCTTCCTTTCTTCTTCAATCCTTTCGGTGCATACTACGGGATCGGTAAGAATCAGGACGGCAAGTACTATGACGGATTCAATACCCCTGAAGCCAAGGAAGCCCTGGCTTATGTTGCAAAGCTTTACAGGGAAAAAATATGGGATCAGGAGTTTCTTACCAACGAAAATGCAACGATAAGAGAAAGGCTTTTCTCCGGAAAGGCTGCAGCCACAATGGATTACTACAACAGGTACATATATTATTCTACTGAAAGTGTAAGGGTAAATGCGCCAACAGAGTTCTTTCCGGTCTTTGAATTAAAAGGTCCTAAAGGGCATGGTGGAAACCTGAACGAAGCAATCCAGGATGTAGTTTGTATTTCATCAAAATGTAAAGTACCGGACAGGGCATTGGATGTTATAAGATTTTATTTATATACAGTTGAAGGAGTAAAGCTTAGAACACTAGGTGTAAAGGATAAGCACTATACAATTGAAAACGGGGTTATTAAGCCTACAGAGAGGGCAAAGAATTCAGGGTACAAGTGCAGTATCAACCAGTTCTTCCTCCACTACCCCAAAATTACCGACTTTGGTTTTAGGTGGGATGAGGCCACAGAGAGATTTTTACCACAGCAGCTGGAATATAATGAGGAAGCTAATAAACACCTTGGACCCAAGTATTTAGTTCCAGGCAACAAATCCAAACTGTATGACAAGAATCTTTCTGCATACAAAAAGAAGATAGATGAGATTTCATCCAAGGTTATTATGGGGACTACAACTATTGAAAAAGCATACCAGGAGTATGAAGCCTTCTGGAAGAGCATCAATGGTGATGAGATGTTAAGAGAGCTTAATAAATAAGATTTTATCTAAAGAGTCTGCAGGGTGGAGATATTCTCTTTCATCCTGCAGTTTTTTGGTTATATAGAGTACACCAACTAAGGGCTGCCGGGATAAGATTGAACAACGCTGAAAATTCCTGTAAAATTATTATGTAAAGATAATAAAATCATAGAATAGTAAAGTTGAAATACTGCTATTTTCAAGGGATACATAAGGATAGAAGTAAAACAGGATTTTGGCTTAATTTTGGGGGGAGTAAGTTAGTGCCGAATCACCTTGGAAAAAATTACATAGATAACGAGTATAAAATATTTGCAACAAAAAAGAAGATTATCGTATATTTCTTCATTATTGTTTTTTGCATTTTTTTAGTATTCAACTGGGTATTCTACAGGCTGTATTCCGCCAATATCGAGCAAATTGTAGTAAAAGAGAGTAAAAGTACTGAAATAAAGACCCGTGAATTTGTAGATATGATACTTGAAAGTATGGAATATACTGCAGATGTTTTACAGAACAATAACTTGATACAACAGCAGATTGACTATGGTGATCATAGTAACAGTGTAAGCTACCGCACGAATCTTGATATTATAAACACTATTCAGAGTATAGTTACAAATTCTGCCAAGAGTGCTGCATCTATCGACTTGTATCTTAATAAAACCGGAAAATTGTATACCAGTGATTACGGCGTATACTCAGATCTTGGCTGGACATATGCGGATTATTTCATGGATTTGCAGCAAAGCGAAAAAAGGTTTGTTTTTACTGATGAGTACAGAAAAAAGCTTACCTTTATTTCGGACAGAAACTATGAGCAAATCACATTTGTAAGGCCTTTGTATGTTTTATCTTCAGGTGCAAAGGCAGGGATACTGGCAGTGAATTTTAATAAATATAATTTAAAAAATATAGTAAAGGGTAAGTCTGATTCTGGCAGCATGATTTTGGACAAAAATAAGAAAACCATTATAAGTGCCTTTCCCGACCATTATCAATATTCCCATTCTCAAATTGAAGAATTCAAAAAATTTGTGACAGAAGATAGTGGCCAGCGGATATGTAAAGTTAACGGAGAGAATTTTATTATAGTTTATGGAACGTCACAATACAGCGGATGGAAGTTTGTTACTATTGTTCCAGCCGGGGCTTCCATGCAGCAGATGTGGCAGCTTAGGGACTATATCCTTCTGCTGTTTTTGTTGATGAATATAACTTCAGCCCTGGTGTTGACATTACTCTTTTCAGAAAAAGTTTACAGGAAGCTTAAAAGGCTCATATTATCCATGAAAGAAGTTGAAAAGGGGAATTTTAACGTGAATATCCAACACTTTGAGAAAGATGAGTTCGGGTACATGTATAAGAGTTTTAATAATATGGTTGGCAGGATTAAAACACTTTTCACACAGTTGTATGAGCAAAAGCTGCTTCAGAAGGATGCAGAATTAAAGCTTCTGCAGTCAAAAATAAATCCTCATTTCATTTATAATATTTTCGATAATATGAACTGGCTTATACAGCTTGGCCGTTATGATGAATTGGAATCACTGGTGGAATCTGTGTCCAATTATTTCAAAAAGAGCCTTAATGCCGGAAAGGACTTTATAACTGTAGCTGATACTTTGGAACAGCTGAAAAGCTATGTGGAAATTCAACGGATCAGATTTGGCAGCAGGTTCTCGTGCAAGCTGGACTTTGATGAAGAAATTATGGATCTTACCATACCTAATTTTATGCTGCAGCCTCTTTTGGAAAATGCCATATGCCATGGTATAGAGCCTAAGGCTGAAGAGAGTCTTATACAGGTTAAAGGAGTTAAAATTGACGACAGAGTATTTTTTACTGTAGAGGATAACGGGGTAGGTATTAGTTCGGATGCACTTCAAAAAATTATTGGCTTCCTTGAAAGTGAGCAGGGTGAAAGTGATAACTATTTTGCCCTTGCCAATATCAACAAACGGATTAAGCTGTACTATGGTGAGGAATACGGTCTGGTTATAAAAAGCTCACAAGGTGCCGGAACGAAAGTGACAGTAATAATACCTGCCAATCCAGAGAGTATATCGGAGGGGTCTTTATGCTTAGAATGATTATTGCTGATGATGAACAGATCATATTGGACGGACTTAGACAAAGTATTGATTGGAAAAGCTATGAGATTGATGTTGTAGGTTCAGCCAAGAACGGGGCGGAGGCTTTTGAAATGGCCGGGAGCTTATGTCCCGACATTGTTCTTACTGATATTAAAATGCCAGGCTTAAATGGTCTTGAGCTTGTAAAGCAGATAAAGAAGCTAAGGCCGGATGTTAAGTTCATTCTAATCAGTGCATATGAACAATTTGAGTTTGCCAAGGAGGCAATAGCTCTAGGGGTGTTATCCTATGTAACAAAACCCCTTAAAAAGCAGAGAATAATAGAAGAAGTTATTAAAGCCCGTGACAGGATAATTCATGAAAGATCAGAGAGAGAAAATAAAAGAAGGCTTGAAGAGTTATATTTGAGCACCTTACCCATACTTAGCGAGCACTACCACAACAGTCTTATTATGGGCAAAACCAGAGTTACAGGCGACTATAAAAAACAGTTCAGTACTTATGGTGTGGATATGGATGAAACCCATACAGGTGTTTTTGTATGTACCATAGACAACATGGAAGAGGAAACCTCAGAGGAATTTTTCGAAAAAAGTGTTCAGATTATCCACCTGCAGATTGCGGAAATGATTAAGGAACTGCTGCCGTCCTGCTATAAGAGGACAGTATTCCAAAGCTATAATAACGAGGTTGTTACCATATATAACGCAGCTTCCGACCATGCTGCCGCAATAAAGGACATTACTCTGACTGCTGAAACAATCAAAAATTCCATGAAACGGGAAACAGGAATTTCAATTAGTGCCGGGATAGGGAGGATATATCCTTCATTGAAGGATGCGCAGCTTTCATATCAGGAAGCAGTAAAATCACTTAACTACCGGCTGGTTTATGGGAATAACGCAGTACTTTATATTGGCAGTGTTGAAATGAATGAAATGGAGCATGCCCATTTGTTTAGTAATTTAAGTGAAACACTGACAAATATTCAAAATGTATTATGGACAGGAAAAGAGGAAGAGGTTCTAAAGCTTATAACCAGTAAGATGAAAGAGTTGACCTTTTGTAAAAGTGTTCCCTATTACTACATCCAGCAAGTTTACTGTCATCTTTTGTCTGCGCTGCTTAGGACTATTTATGAAATGAATATCCTTCCCGAACAGCTATATGGTACACCGGTACACCTTTATGGAGAACTGTTCAAGAAGCAAACCCTTCTGGAGCTGGAAAGATGGTATTATGATCTGGTTGAAAGAGCATGTACTGCTATCAATGAGAAAAAAGCCTCCAGAGCAAATCATGTGATCAATTCCGCTGTGAGCTATATAAAAGCGCACTGCTACAAGGATATTTCACTGGGAGAGGTTGCTGAACATGTTAATCTGAATCCTTCATATCTGAGTAGATTGTTCAAAGAAGAGGTAGGAATACAGTTTGTAGAATATGTCCGGAATATAAAGATGGAGATGGCCAAGGACCTTTTGAAAAACAGTAATAAAAAGATCTACGAGATATGTGATGAACTTGGTTATCAGAATGTGCAGTACTTTTCTACCATATTTAAAAATACTGTAGGAATAACTCCAATGGAATTTAAAAAGAGCTGCTTCAGGTAGCAGCTTAAACGAATATCCATCTCTTTAAATACCGGTGTCATCAAGAGCACAATAAGAGAACTCTATTTTTTCAACATTATTCATCTGAAATGCAGGCCCTTCATGCCCCTTTAGAGTTACACGGTTTAAGTATATATTCCTTGCATTAGAGCAGAAAAACCCCATTTTTCTTACCTCTTCAAGGCCGCTCATCATTGCAGGTATACCGGGAACAGCATTCTCTGCCATTGATACTGAAACATTATCAAAAGTAATATCTTCCACAGGCATTTCTGTCAGTCCATAAATAAAGGCTGCAGCAGCGTGAACATTCCTGGCGGTAATATTACTAAAATGAATGCTTCTAAAAACCGGAGTGGTATCTGTAACAGGATAAGGGTTCTTATCCCAGACGACTTTCTCCTTGCCCCCTTCACCACAGTAATAATACTGGTTTATTACAAAAGGACACATCACTCCATTCATTACAAGATTGCTGGTGCGGATATCTTCTACAATGCCTCCACGTCCTCTTCTGGTCTTTATACGGATTCCCCTGTCTGTTCCTTCAAAAATGCAATTGGAAATAACCACGTTCCTTACACCGCCGCTCATCTCGCTTCCAATTACAACACCTCCGTGGCCATGTACCAGGGTGCAATTGATTATGGTTATGTTTTCACAGGAAATCCTGTATGCACTTTTTTCAGTTCCTGATTTTATGGTGATACAGTCATCTCCAACATCTACATGGCAGTTGGATATATGAACATTTCTGCATGAATCGGGGTTTATACCGTCTGTGTTGGGAGAATCTGCAGGGTTTTTTATAGTAACTTTATCTATTGTAACATTGTCACAGCGTACTGGATTGATAGTCCACGAGGGTGAGTCCATAAGCATGATGCCCTCAATCAGAATCCTGGAACTGTCTTCAAAGCTTATAAACCGGGGCCTGGGGTAGTCCAGTGTGCCATCTTTAAAAGGCTTCCACCAGGCATCACCCTGGCCGTCCATGATCCCGAAACCTGTTATTGAAACATTCTCCAGCTTCTTACCGTATATCATGGGCATGTGAACCAGCTGTTCCGAACCTTCCCACCTTGCATGCAAAAGAGGATAATCTTCCTTGCTGCGGCTGAAAACCAGCCTGGCGCCTGCGTCGAGAAAGAGGTTTATATTGCTTTTTAGCTCAACTGCACCGGTCACAAATGTTCCGGAGGGAACATACACTGTTCCACCCCCGTGTCTTGCGCATTCTCTTATTGTAAAAGCAATAGCATCGGTGCATAAGGATTTACCGTCAGGCTTGGCCCCAAAACTGGTTATATCAAAGACAGCGGAAAGTCTGTTTATATTCATGACATGGCCTCCCCAAGGGATTCCATTTCAACACTGGCCAGTATCAGCGGACCGTAGCCTTTATAATCATTGGCTGCTACCGGTTCACTTATATAATATGTGAAAGAGCCGTCACGGTAAGGATTTCCGCCAAGTCCTGCAACGCTGCATACGTTATTGAGGTTTACAAAACCCTTTTCATCTACTTCTACAAACTGCTTAATAATACCATCATAGGCTTTTTTAGCAGCCTCCACGAAGGAAGCATCCAGGTATCCCTTTCTTATACCCTTTGCAATAGCATAAGCAAACATGCAGGATGCAGAGGCCTCAAGGTAATTCCCGCTTTTGGTACCTTTGTCAACTACCTGATACCAGACTCCCGAGCTTTTATCCTGAACCAAGATCAGTGAAGCTGACAAGCTGCGGAAAATATCAATGATATTTTCCCTCTTGTCATGGGTTTCCGGAAAGTAGTCAAGGATATCAACAAGGGCCATTGCATACCAGCCCATGGCTCTTCCCCAGAAATGAGGGGAGCAGCCTGTAATGTCATCAGCCCACTTCATTCCTTTGCTTTCATCCCAGGCATGGTACAGAAGACCTGTTTTAGGGTCCCTGGCGTGCTCCCAAAGGAGATTCACCTGATTGGCAACATCGTCAAAGGTACACGGCTCATTAAACATCATGCAATACTGGGCATAATAGGGAGAACTCATATATACTCCGTCAAGCCACATCTGGTGGGGGTATATCCTCTTATGCCAGAATCCGCCTCTTAGGTTTCGAGGCTGTCTTCGCAGCTGATTACGCAAAAGATCTGCAGCTTTTTTATACTTTTTGTCCTGCGTTTCATTATAAAGAAAGAGAAGAATTTTCCCCGGGTTCACATGGTCCAGGTTCAGCTCTCCCGTATCATAGGAATCAATGTTTCCATGGGGGTCAACAAACCTGTCCATAGTATCCTTTATATATTTAAAGTATTTCTGGTTTCCGGTTTTTTTCCACACAGCTTCCAGTGCTTTTAGAATCAGGCCCAATTCATAGCACCAATAATCCTTATACTTTGAGTGACGCATCATCACTGATTCAGCCATTTTTTCAATTAATTCCTGTCCCATATTCTGAACTTTCATATTGAGCCTCCTATTATTAAAGAGATCGAACTGTAAAAGTAGATAAACAAGATGAGCAAGCCATTTGAATCAAATAGACTTAAGGAAATCTATGTTTGCTATCTCTAATATAGATATTATAATTCAACTCATGAGCAATATCTGCACAAATTATGCTTAAAATGATTAATATTGATCATATTTTGCTTACCAAAAGCAAAAAAAGTGATATAATCTAAGATATATTAGCGGGGTGATTAATATAAATATGATGAAGGGTACTTTCTCCACCGGAGATGATAGGTTTTCAATATCCGCAAACAAGATTACAGGCTATTTTTCCATGCCGGAAAAGCACTTTCATGATAAATACGAAATTTACTATCTTGTTTCAGGTGAAAGGCACTATTTTATTAAAGACAGGGTCTTTCTTATCAAAAAAGGACACCTGGTTTTTGTAAATGAAGGGGAAATGCACAAGACAACCGATGCAGGTGCACCTGATCACCAGAGGATTTTATTGTATTTTACCAAAGACTTTTTAAGGATGCCCGAAAGTCCATTGAACGGCATAATGGATCTCCTTGTTAAAAGACAATACTGTGTACTCGGCCTGTCTTTAAAAGAGCAGCAATATACAGAAAAACTCATCAATGATATGTACGAGGAGATCAAAAAGCAGTCACTGGGATTTGAAATATGCCTCCTTGGAACCCTGATGAGGCTTCTTGTGTTTATGGCCCGCTGCCTTCGGCATCATGATGAGAATGCCTATGTTTCCACAAGCCCGAAGCATGAAAAGATCTCTGAGATTGTACGCTATATTAATACACACTATATGGAGCCCCTTTCCATACCTAAACTATCAGATCTTTTTTATATAAGTCCTTATTATTTAAGCAGAGTTTTTAAGGAGACCACAGGTTTTACACTTGTAGAGTACATTAATAATGTGCGTATAAAAGAGGCACAAAAGCTCATAGTCCATCCAGGACTCAAGGTTATCGAGGCAGCTGAAAAAACAGGTTTTGGAAGCCTGGCGCATTTTAACAGGGTTTTTAGAAATATTGCAGGCTGCTCACCCCTAAAGTATAGGAAAATCATGACGGAGAAATAAATTATAGTGAGATTTTCAGGCAGCTTACATCACATGGGGCTGCTTTTTATTTTATACACTTTTTAATACAGCAATATATGCAATAAAATGATCAATAAAAGCCAAGAAAACAGCAAATATTTTGTAGTATATTAAAATTGATGATCAAGATAGCGCAGATAAGAATAGGGGGATTATTGGTGGAGAATTTAAGCAGAAAACTATTTGAGACAGTTGACTTTAAGCATGCGGATGATTTGGTAATTGGACCGACAGGTGTAATGCCGGAGAGGGTGCTTCAATTCGGAGAAGGAAACTTTCTAAGAGGCTTTGTAGATTGGATGTTTAACAGGATGAACTTAAAAGGCCTATTTAATGGAAGTGTAGTTGTTGTTCAGCCCATACGCGAGGGTATGGCAGATATGATAAACCAGCAGGAGGGGCTTTACACTCTTTATTTAAGAGGAATTAAAAGGGGTGACATTGTTAAGACAAAAGAGCTTGTCACATCTGTCAGCCGGTGTATAAATATGTATCAGGATTTTGACGAGTACTTAAAACTGGCCCAAAATCCAGAGCTTAGGGTTATTGTTTCAAACACAACAGAAGCAGGTATTGCATATAATCCCGAAGACAGGCTTGAGGATGCTCCTCCTTCTTCGTTCCCGGGTAAACTAACAGTTTTTTTACATAAAAGATATGAGGCTTTTAAAGGAGATATGAACAAAGGATTCATTATTATTCCGTGTGAGCTGATTGACCGAAATGGTGATAGCTTAAAAAATATCGTACTTATGCTGGCAAGGGATTGGAAGCTTGGAGAAGGCTTCATAGAATGGATTGAGAAGGCCAACTTTTTCTTAAATACTCTGGTTGACAGGATTATTACAGGTTATCCCAAGGATGAAGCAGATGCAATTATAAACGAGCTGGGATATAAGGATACGCTTATTGATACAGGAGAAATATTTCACCTTTGGGTCATAGAAGGAGACAGGAGGCTTTCTGTGGAACTGCCATTTACCAGAGCAGGGCTTAATGTGGTATGGACAGAGAATATGACTCCATATAGGACAAGAAAAGTCAGAATACTGAACGGGGCCCACACCATGACTGTACTTGCTGCATTTCTTTACGGTAAGGATACGGTCAAGGAATGTATGGATGATCAGTTGATCAGTATGTACATGAGAAAGGGAATATTTGATGAAATTATTCCTACACTGGATCTGCCGGAAGGTGAATTGGTTCAATATGCAAAAGATGTAATGGAGAGGTTTTCAAATCCGTATATAAAGCATTATTTATTAAGTATATCTCTAAATTCAGTCTCCAAGTTCAAGACCAGGGTACTGCCCTCCATACTTGAGTATATTAAGAGAAAGAATGAGATACCTCAAATACTTACCTTCTCACTTGCCGCACTCATTGCATTCTACAGGGGAACAAGCATTTGCAGCAACTCACTTTTAGGCTTTAGATCAGGCAGTGAATATAAAATATGCGATGATGAGCATGTTTTAACATTCTTTAAGGAACTCTGGGCTGGTTTTGATTGCACAGAGGAAGGAACCAGGCTGCTGGTATCAAAGCTGCTGTCAAGAAGTGATTGGTGGGGTATGGATCTTAATGAAGTTGAGGGATTGACTACACTTGTATCTTCGCACCTGTTTAACATTATAGCATATGGAATGGAAAAAACCCTTAAAGACCTGGTTGTTGAGTCTGAATTACTGGCTTCGGTCAGGGGGGGTTTTTAGGATGGCAAGCGGAAGAAAGATTCTGATAATTGATGAAAGAGATAATGTTTCAGTTGCACTTAAAGATATTAAAGCCGGAGAAGCCATTGAGACTAAAGAAGGTGTTGTCAGCGCTTTAGAGGACATAGAGAAAGGACACAAGCTGGCTGTCTTAAGCATAAAATCAGGTGAAAGTGTTATCAAATATGGTTTTCCCATTGGGCAAGCCGTAAAAAATATCAAGGCTGGAGAGTATATACATACCCATAACATTAAGACCAATCTTGAGGGAATCCTTAAATACTCCTATAGCCCCAAGCTGGTGGATTTTAAATGCCGGAGGCAAATAAGAACCTTTAAGGGCTATGTGAGAGAAGACAAAAAAGCAGGAATCAGAAATGAAATCTGGATAGTAAATACAGTAGGATGTGTCAATAAAACAGCAGAAATTCTGGCGAAAGAGGCTAATACAAGGTTTAAGGACAGGATTGACGGAGTGTTTGCGTTTCCACACCCCTATGGATGTTCCCAAATGGGCCAGGATCAGATCTATACCCAGAAAATTCTAGCCGGTATGGTAAAACACCCTAATGCAGGGGGTGTGCTTGTGCTGGGGCTTGGATGCGAGAACAACAATATACTCGAGTTTAAGAAGATCCTTGGAGAGTATGACAGTAGACGAGTCAAGTTTCTGTCAATACAGGATGTTGAGGATGAGATCCTTGAGGGACTTGGGCTGATTGCGGAGCTTGTGGACTATGCATCACTGTTCCAAAAGCAGGATTGCTCTGTGTCAAAGCTGGTTGTGGGACTTAAATGCGGAGGATCCGATGGATTCTCCGGAATAACTGCAAACCCGTTGGTGGGTACGTTTTCCGATATGCTTATTGAACAGGGCGGTACGACACTCCTTACTGAAGTGCCGGAGATGTTTGGAGCAGAGACAATTCTGATGAACAGGTGCATAGATGAAAGTGTATTTAATAAAACCGTAAAGCTTGTAAATGACTTTAAGGAATACTATATAAAGCATGAGCAGGTGGTTTACGATAACCCCTCCCATGGAAATAAAAAGGGAGGCATTACAACTCTTGAAGAAAAATCACTAGGATGTACACAAAAGGGTGGAAAACAGAATGTGGTTGACGTGCTGGATTACGGTGATGCTGTCAGAAAATGTGGGTTGAATCTTCTAAAGGGTCCCGGGAATGATATTGTAGCGGTGACGGCTCTTATGGCTTCAGGGGCCCAGCTTATACTGTTCACAACGGGAAGGGGAACACCTTTGGGTGCTCCTGTTCCAACTGTCAAGATATCTACCAATACGGAACTATTTGTAAGAAAAAAGGAATGGATAGACTATGATGCTGGAAAAATCCTTGAAGGAGTGGATGTAAGCCGCTTAAAAGAGAATTTCTTTGAGTTTGTTTTAAGTGTAGCTTCAGGTGAAATCAAGGCAAAAAACGAAGTAAACGGGTATAGGGAAATTGCTATTTTTAAAGATGGTGTAACGTTGTAGTTTATTTGCTTTTACAGTTCCATCTATATAATATTGGGAGGTAGTTTATGGATAAGAGTTCAGTTATCAAAAAGATTTGCGACTGTGGTGTTGTTGCGGTGGTAAGAGCTGAAAATGCCAAACAGGCAGTAAAGATAGCCGACGCATGTGTAAAGGCCGGAATTGCCGGCATAGAAATCACCTTTACCGTGCCGGGTGCCGTAGATGTTATTACTGGGCTTTCAGAGGTGTATAAGAATGGTGAAATCCTTATAGGAGCCGGTACTGTCCTGGACCCGGAGACAGCCAGGGCTGCCATTCTCGCAGGAGCAAAATATATTGTAAGTCCATGCTTTAACAAGGAGGTTGTCACGCTTTGCAGCAGGTATCAGATAGCCTGTATGCCGGGTGCCATGACCATAAAAGAGGTTGTGGAATGCATGGAGGCTGGAGCGGATATGGTAAAGATTTTTCCTGGAGAACTATTCGGGCCTGCCATCATAAAGGCCATTAAAGGCCCTATACCCCAGGCAATACTCATGCCTACAGGTGGTGTAAGTCTTGAAAATGTGGAGGAATGGATAAAAGCAGGTTGTGCAGCGGTAGGAGTGGGTGGAAATCTTACATCAGGCGCTAAAAAGGGAGACTACCAATCTATTACCGATATAGGGAAACAGTTTGTGGAGAAGGTGAAGGAAGCACGAGTGAATATGCACTGTCAGTAAGAAGAACAGGAGGAAGATGATCATGGCAGTAATAGATATAAAGCCAAAGGAAGGATGCAAGTATGACTGTATATCTTTAGGCGAGGTAATGCTTAGATTTGATCCTGGAGAAGGCAGGATAAGAAATGCCAGGGAATTTAAGGTGTGGGAAGGCGGAGGCGAATACAATGTATCACGGGGACTTAGAAAATGCTTCGGATTAAGCACAGCAGTGGTTACTGCCTTTGCAGACAATGACATAGGAAGGCTTGTAGAAGATTTTATAATGCAGGGTGGGGTTGACATTTCCTTAATCAAATGGGTACCATACGATGGAATAGGCCGTACAGTACGCAACGGATTCAATTTTACCGAAAGGGGCTTTGGGGTACGCGGCGCACTTGGTGTCTCAGACCGTGGCAATACAGCTGCCTCACAGCTAAAAAAGGGTGATATCGATTGGGAGTACATATTTGGAACCCTTGGATCCCGATGGTTTCATACTGGAGGGATATTCGCAGCTCTCTCTGATACCACTCCTGATGTGGTAATTGAAGCTGTTAAGACAGCAAAGAAATACGGTACTATAGTTTCCTACGACCTAAATTACAGGCCGTCTCTGTGGAGTGCCATAGGCGGAAAGGCAAGAGCTCGGGAAGTAAATAAGGAAATTGCTGGACATGTGGATGTAATGATCGGGAATGAAGAGGATTTTACAGCCTGCCTTGGGTTTGAGGTGGAAGGAAATGACCAAAACCTGAAGGAGCTTAATCTGGAAGGCTATAGGAATATGATCAATCAAGCAGTGGACACTTACCCCAACTTTAAGGTTGTAGCTACCACTCTTAGAACTGTAAGGAGTGCAACTGTAAACGACTGGAGTGCCATGTGCTGGGCAGAGGGGGATATATATAAGGCGGATGACTATACAGGGCTTGAAATATTCGACAGGGTAGGAGGAGGGGACAGCTTTGCTTCCGGCCTGATATACGGAATGATGACTTCGGGTGACCCGCAAAAAGCAATTAATTATGGAGCAGCTCATGGAGCCCTTGCAATGACTACTCCGGGCGACACCTCGATGGCAAGTCTGAAGGAAGTGGAAAACCTTATGAAGGGCACAGGGGCAAGGGTACAAAGATAGTAAACAAAGAGCTGTAAAGATAATAAAGCAAATTGGAGGCATGTGTATGGAAATCAGAAATGCAGTAAATCCGAAGGATGTTAGAACTTATGATACAGCAAGGCTTAGGGAAGAGTTCCTCATTGACGGGCTGTTCGTTAAGGGTGAGATAAAAACTGTATACAGTCATGTTGACAGAATAATAATCGGTTCGGTCTGTCCTATAGATCCAATAATCCTTGAAGCCGGTAAAGAGCTTAGGGCTGAATATTTTCTTGAAAGAAGGGAAATGGGTATTATCAATATCGGAGGAAGAGGAGCTGTAACTGTTGACGGAATAAAGTTTGATCTGGATACAAGAGATGGGCTTTATATCGGCCTGGGCTCAAAAGAGATTATATTCTCTAGTGATGACGCAAGCAATCCGGCAAAATTTTATTTTAACAGTACCCCGGCACATAAGGCATACCCTGTTGAAAAAATTGAAATCAGTAAAGCAGAGCCGGTAAAAATGGGCTCACCCATTGAAGCAAACCAAAGAATTATCTATAAGTACATTCATCCCCAGGGGGTTAAGAGCTGCCAATTGGTTATGGGGATGACCATACTGGAGATGGGAAGCGTTTGGAACACTATGCCCTGCCATACCCATGACAGGAGAATGGAAGTTTATCTTTATCTGGATATGGAGGAGGATTCAGTTGTGTTCCATCTCATGGGAGATCCATCCGAGACCCGGCATATTGTCGTGAGAAACCAACAAGCCGTTATCTCTCCAAGCTGGTCTATCCACTCGGGCTGCGGTACCAAAAATTATACCTTTATCTGGGGAATGGCAGGTGAGAATCAAGTATTCACAGATATGGACGGAGTGCCAATGAAGGAGATAAAGTAACTGTATTTAATTTATAAAAGGAGTAAGGAGTGTTTTTATGATACTGGATAAATTTAAGTTGGATGGTAAGGTAGCGATTGTAACAGGTGCCAGTACCGGTCTGGGTCAGGGAATGTCCTTTGCATTGGCCCAAGCAGGAGCTGATATAGTGGGTGTAGATTACGTGGATATGCCAGAGACAAAGGAAAAGATTGAAGCATTGGGAAGAAAGTTTGTGGAAATCACAGCAAACCTTATGAGTATTGAACCGGTGCAGGGTATTATTGATAAGACGATGGAGGTTTTTGGCAAAGTTGATATTCTTGTTAACAATGCCGGTATTATAAGGAGAGAAGACGCCATAAATTTTAGCGAAAAAGACTGGGATGACGTAATGAACATTAATTTAAAAACAGTCTTCTTTTTTGGTCAGGCTGCCGCAAAGCAATATATAAAGCAGGGATCAGGCGGAAAGATCATTAACATTGCATCCATGCTGTCTTTCCAGGGCGGTATCAGAGTACCTTCCTATACTGCAAGCAAGAGCGGTGTTATGGGAATTACAAGGCTCATGGCAAATGAATGGGCTAAGTATTACATTAATGCCAACGCCATTGCTCCAGGCTATATGGCCACAAATAATACTGCAGCTTTAAGGGCGGACGAGAACAGGAGTGCAGCAATTCTTGACAGGATTCCTGCAGGAAGGTGGGGACTGCCGGATGATTTAATGGGACCTGTCGTATTCCTGGCATCCAGCGCTTCGGACTACGTAAATGGTTATACTATTGCCGTTGACGGTGGTTGGCTGGCCAGGTAGATTCAAGGAAGCGGTAGAGTCAAGGGACGGTTCTCCGACTCATCGGTGGTTGGCTGGATGCAAAGAGTCAAAGAACCGTCCCTTGACTCTTTGCACAGTATTTTTTAGGAGAAATACCAAACTCTTTTTTAAATGATCTGATAAAATTTGAATAGTCCCCAAAACCACATCTCAAACAAACTTCAGTGACCTTCATGTTTTCTTTTAGAAGAATCTTGGCCATAATCAGTCTCTTTTGCTGAATATACCGGTGAATGGTATAGCCTGTATTCTTTTTAAACTCTCTTAAAAGATGGTACTTGCTTATATAGAATTTAGCAGACAGAGTCTCGAGGGACAGGTCTTCGTTCAGGTTCAAATTAATATACTTAATCATTTCACTGATCTTTTTATTGTATGCGATATCAATTTCGATTTCTTCCTCCCGGGTATCAAGATATGCCCTGTTGAGATAAACAATCAATTCTGTGAGATATACGTTTCTTAGTATGCTGCAGCCAAAGCCTGAACTGCTGTTTGCCATTTCCAGCTTTAAGATAATATTTTTCAAGTTCTGAAGGCTTTCAGCGCCAGGACGCAGTAGATTGTACTTTTTTCTGGCTGAAGATTCAAAGCACATCAATAAATCGGTACTATCGGTACAAAGGCTGGCAATATAGCCGGGGTCTATCCATACTACTATCCTTTCATAATCTTCCCCGCTTTCTATTAAAGGCTTGTGGAGTTCCTTATTATTTATAAGTATAATATCTCCGGGCTTTAACCTGTACGTCTTTCCCTCAATTATATAAGTAACCTTTCCCGAAATGAAAAAAAACACCTCGTAAAAATCGTGATTATGGTACTCCACCTCCAGGGTTGGCTCATCCTTATAGTGAAAAAACTCGTAATCAAGGGTAATCATGTATTGCCTGGATGTAAACTTTTGTTCACTCGGACTCATCTTATACCCCTCCCTGTTATAAAACAAAAACTCTTTATTACGACTATTTGGAAGACTAATTAACAAGAAAATCATATAGCAATTTATGCAACAAATCAAGCAATAAAAAACAAGAATCATGCAAATGTAAAATATATAATTAGTTTGGAAATAAATAGTTTTATGGGGAGGTTCAATATGTCAAAGTGCTCTAAATCCTATATTTCACTTTTGTTATCATTCTTAATGATAATTTCACTGGCTGTTTTTGCAGCAGAATTAGGAATTTTAAAAGTTGAAGCGGAAGAGATCATTTATGGCGATGTTTCAGGTGATGGCATTGTCAACTCTACAGACTATACTATGATGAGAAGATACCAATTAAAGATTATAGCATCATTTCCTGTACTCAACTGGCAAACTGTGGCTGATGTAAAGCCTGACGGAAAAATTGATTCAACAGATTATACGATTCTAAGAAGGTATATTCTTGGAATCATTGATTCCCTTCCTTATGGTGAATCTTCGGTAACACCTGCTCCTACAGTTATTTTACCGACAACTACACCACCAACCTCTACACCGACTGTATTACAAGGAGATTTATTTGTAGCTCCTTACGGAGAAGATGGCAATCCTGGGACATTGGATAAACCCACAACTCTTGAATCAGCGATCACACGTATAACACCAGGTAATACTATTTATATGCTTGGCGGCACGTATGAATATTCAACAGAGATAGTGATTGAACGCACAAACAGCGGGGTTTCAGGTAAGATGAAATCTATCTTTGCCTATGGCTCGCAAAAACCGGTTCTTGACTTTTCTTCCCAGCCTTATATATCCAACGATGTTAACCAGAAGGGAATTAGATTAGTTGGTAGCTATTGGCATATAAAAGGATTGGAGATAACAGGTTCAGCTGATAATGGTATGTATCTTTGCGGGCACTATAATCTAATTGAGCAGTGCGTGTTCCACCATAACCGTGATACCGGCCTTCAAATCAGCCGTCACAGCGAGCAGGATACATACAAGGATTGGCCGTCCTACAACCTGGTCCTTAATTGTGATTCCTTTGAAAACGATGACCCTGACAATCACGAGGATGCAGATGGCTTTGCCTGCAAGCTGACCAGCGGAGACGGCAATGTATTTCGGGGCTGTATTGCATATCATAACAATGATGACGGATGGGACCTATATACCAAGCCTGCTACTGGCCCAATAGGTGAGGTGCTTATAGAAAACTGTATAGCTTATGAAAATGGGTATAGATCAAACGGCAGCGGTGGTATTAGCAGTACTCCCGGTGATGGTAACGGTTTTAAGCTTGGCGGTAGTGAAATGCCAGTTGACCATACAATCCGATACAGTATAGCTTTTAAAAACAGGGTCAAGGGCATTCACTACAACAGCAATTCAGGATCCATACTGGTAGAAAACTGCACAAGCTGGGATAACCATGGAGGAGGAAACTTTGTATTTTTAAGGGGTAATCATATATTTAAAAATAACTTATCATTTTATAACGTCGGAAAAAAAGACGAAATCTCTGGAACGGATGTAGAAGGAAGTAATTGCTGGTGGAATCATAATATTGGAAGCATAAGTGCAAAAGGCCTTGTAGTAAGCGAGGATGATTTTATAAGCCTTGCACCAACTATCAGTCGTAATGCTGATGGCAGCATCAATCTCGGCAATTTCCTTAAGTTATCTTCCAACAGTGACCTTATAGATGCAGGTACACCACAGGGTACAGACATTGGCGCTGTTGAATCAAACTAAAAAAGCTGTGTTCATAGGATAAGTGTTGTATTAACATATGATATTAAAATTACGGGGGGCTAAATTATGTTGATAAAAAGAATTTCTGTATTATTGCTTTTAGTGTGCCTGTTTTTTTCCATACCTGGTGTGTTCGACATGGCAGCTGGAGTAAATGCTGCCACATCACAAGAGCAGACGGGCTACGGTGATTTAAACGGAGACGGTAACATTAATTCAACGGATTATACTTTAATGAAGAGATATCTTCTTGGTATTATTAATTCGTTACCCGTTGAGAATTGGCTTATAATCGCCGATTTGAACGGTGACAAAAGTATAAATTCGACTGACCTGACTTTGTTGAGAAGATATATACTGCATATAATAGATATTTTCCCGGTTCAGGTATCCAATCCTTCAACCCCTACACCTACAGGGATTGTTATGCCTACTCCCTCACCTACGCAAGAACCTGTACCAAACGCATTTTACGTTTCTCCACAAGGAGATGATTTAAATCCGGGCACAAAGGATAAACCCTTTAAGACAGTTCATAAAGCGGTGCAAGCTGCACAGCCTGGTACTACAATTTATCTTAGGGGAGGAATTCATAGCTACAATTCTACATGCAATCTGTCCCAATCAGGTACTTCGGCAGCTAGAATAAGCATTCTGGCGTATCCCGGAGAAAAGCCGGTTCTGGATTTTTCAACCCAGCCTTACGGGGCTGCCAACAGGGCTTTTAATCTAACGGGTAACTACTGGTATATAAAAGGATTGGAAATTTGTTATGCAGGAGATAACGGTATAAAGCTGGAAGGCAGCTACAACATTATTGAGAACTGTGTTTTCCATCATAACGGTGATTCAGGTATACAGCTCGGATTTGGACACACAACCAATAACCCCGATGGAACTCTTTGTTCATACAACCAAATCATAAATTGTGATTCCTACTTAAACTTTGATTTCGATAATGCAGGCAGCGATGCAGATGGTTTTGCATGCAAGATGCATAACGGGAAGGGAAATAAATTTATCGGCTGTCGAGCGTGGAGAAATTCAGATGACGGATGGGACCTCTTTGAGACAGATTGGCCGGTTGAAATAATAAATTGCTGGACATGGCATAATGGCGATAAGGCAGACTTTGATGCTATTTATATACAGAAGATGGGTAAGCCTATGAGCTCTTTTCAAGGTAATGGAAACGGATTCAAGCTGGGTGGTAACGGTTCGGGTGGTTCCTCAAAAGGAACGCATATAGTAAAAAACTGCGTTGCATTTGACAACTACTTCAGATCAAGAAAGGGATTTGATCAAAATAGCCATAAAGGCGGAGTCAAGATTTATAATTGTGTATCTTTCGGAAACGGATATAACTATATGTTTGAGGATAACCCGGAATCGGGTGCGGTCAATGAATTTAAAAACAATGTATCCTTTGCTTGCAGAGGTTCTCTCGATCATGAATTTGCATCAGGATCCGTCCAGCAAAACAACAGTTGGAATCTTCCAGTTACAGCGGATACAGCCGATTTTGTCAGCTTAAGTGAAGAAATGGCTAAAGAGCCAAGAAATGCAGATGGCAGTTTGCCTGACAATGGTTTTTCCAGATTGACGGGAGGAAGTGATTTGATAGACAAGGGAGTAGATGTTGGGCTTCCATACAAAGGTTCAGCTCCTGATTTAGGCGCTTTTGAATACTAATTTTACCTAACCTGAAATTATAATGTAAAGGAGGGAAATAATGAATACTATACGTTCACCTGTGTACCCTACAGGGAAAAAGCTATTTGCAAGATGAAAGAATGAAAGTGCCAGGTATAAAACTATTAGGGAGGTATTTGTATGTTTAGAAAGTTTTCCATTAGTATTTCATATTTACTGGTAGTATCAATGCTTTTTTCCATGTTTGTTTTTACTACTACGTCAGCAGCTGCAGCAACCACAGAGAATATGTTTGAAATGATTGGTTTTGCAACAATGAACGGTGGAACTACCGGAGGTACTGGCGGCAGAGAGGTAACAGCTACAAGCTTATCACAGATCAATGATTTGATGAGCGAGAAAAGGGATGATACTTCTCCGCTCATCATCAAGATTGACGGAAAGATCACAGGAACAGGAACAATAGCAGTTAAAGAAGTTCAGAATGTTACTTTCCTTGGTGTGGGAGACAAAGGTGAATTGGAGGGTATCGGTATCAATGTGCAAAGATCCAGCAATATCATCATCCGCAATTTAAAGATTCACCATACAAAAGCACCAGTAGATTGTATTGGCATTGACAGTAGTAAGAATATATGGGTTGATCACTGCGAGCTTTATAACATGATTGGCGATTGCAATGGTGATGGAGTAGTTGATACCAAAGGAGATATTTCAGGTGGAGATGTTGATTGGTATGATGGACTTCTTGATGTAAAGAAATCAAGCGAATATATCACAATATCCTGGAACTACTTCCATGACTCGTTTAAAACATGTCTGGTGGGATCATCGGATAGTGATAACTATGATAGAAAAATTACATTTCATCATAACATGTTTAAAAACTGTGATGAGCGCTTGCCAAGCTACAGGTTCGGAACGGGACACATATTCAACAACTATAGTGTAGATATTTTGGGTAGTGGTGTTAACTCCAGAATGGGAGCAAAATTACGAATTGAAAACAATGTATTTGAAAATGTTGGATCCGGGGAAGTTGACGAAAATACCGGATATGCTGCAGGACCCATTGGCGCATATTATAGTGATGAACCAGGTTTTTGGGATGTTAAGGATAACCAGTTCATCAATTGTAAGGGAAATCAGCCTACAGAGTCAACATGCAGCTTTACTCCACCCTATGACTATTCAAAAGTGCTTCATCCTGTTGGACAGGTAAGATCAATAGTTATGCAAAATGCAGGTGTAGGTAAAATAGGTGACGGCCCAATAATCACACTGCCTACAACAACGCCTCAAACTTCGTTGAATTACGGTGATCTTAATGGTGATGGAAATGTAAATTCAACTGACTATGTAATCCTAAAGAGACATGTAATCAAGCACACTATTCTATCTCCAGAACAATTGGAAGCAGCAGACCTGAATCTTGACGGACAGGTTAACTCCACAGATTGTACCATATTGAAGAGATTTATTATACGTAAGATTGATTCATTACCATACGGTGTTAATACACCAACACCAACAGCAACCATTAAGCCAACACCAACAGCTACAATCAAACCAACGCCAACAGCAACCATCAAGCCGACACCTACACCTTCACCGACTGTTACTGTGACAGGAGATCCAAACAGTGCAGTGCCCAATTATATGCCTTCAGATCCTAAGTTGGCAGATCTCTGGAAGGAATATCTGGCAGAAGAGATAGGGCCTATGACAGTTGGAACAGGCGGCAACGGCGGGACAAAGACCATAAGACAGACTATTTTAGTCAAGTCGGGTACAACCTATGACGGTAAAGGTGAAAGAATCACTGCAGAGGGTATTGGAGACGGAAGTCAGTCCGAAAACCAGAAACCGTTTTTCCTTCTTGAGCCAGGAGCCAACTTAAAGAATGTAACATTTACTGCTCCAGGAGTTGAAGGGGTACACATGATGGGCGATAATGTGCTTGAAAATGTAGTTTGGGAGGATGTAGGAGAGGATGCGGCTTCGGTGCGCAGCTATTTCCCTGGTGGGAAAATAACCATAATCGGTGGTTCAGCTGCTCATGCATCTGATAAAATGTTTCAGTTTAACATATCCTGTGATGTTACCATAAAGAACTTTGAAGCTTGGGACATGGGTAAGCTTATACGTCAGAACGGCGGAACTACCTTCCCTATGACAATAACTCTTGAAAATGTTACGGCAAATGGCTTTAAGTCTGCTATTGTACAAAGCGACAGTCCAAGCTGTATAGTTTACTACAAAAACCTAATATCTGACGGTGATCCCGAGGATTGGTTCAGAGGCAGCCTAAAGGCAATTCCATTGGGAGATACAGTTACACCTTCACCAACACCAACAGCAACAATAAAGCCTACAGCAACAGTTAAGCCTACACCTATGCCGTCATCATCACCATCAAATGGCGGTACACAAGTTGTTGATAGTACCATTGTAGTGAAAGCAGGTCAGACCTTTGACGGTCAGGGTAAAAGATTTATTGCAAACAAGGATACGCTGGGCGACGGCAGTCAAAAAGAAGGTCAGAAGCCTGTATTCAAACTGGAGAAGGGTGCAAAGCTTAAAAATGTTATACTTGGTGCACCTGCAGCCGATGGTGTACACTGCTATGGAGATAATGTTGTTGAGAATGTGGTTTGGGAAGATATAGGTGAAGATGCTTTGACAGTTAAGGAATCCGGTACTGTTGAAATCATTGGCGGATCGGCAAAAGATGGAGAAGATAAATGCTTCCAGATCAATGCAGCATGTACCTTCAAGGTAACCAACTTTACTTGCAGCAATGTGGGTAAATTAATCCGTCAAAACGGGGGAACAACATTCAAAGTAACAATATACCTGGACAACGTTACAGTTAATGGTGCAGATGAATGTGTTGTCCGTACAGACAGTGAAACTACTGAATTATATTACAGGAATTGTACATTTACAAACGTCCCCAAACTCTGGGTGTTCCCGTCACAATCACAGATTCACCCCCAGTAACAGGGTTAATGCAGAGATTTTGTAGAGAATAGTATACACTAAATGATAAAGGTCAATGTCAGCCTGGATGGTAATAAAAACTATCCGGGTTGACTTTAAGCTGCTTTAAGCGAAAGCACTGGAATACTTTATATGCAAATTGTATAATTATATGAAGCGTACTACTCCAGTAAATTCTGGTTATTACTAAATAGCTTGATCTCTAATAGTGGAGGTTTGTGTATAAGGAGGCTTCATAATGGAAGAGTGCATAAGGATTTTAAGCGGCTTAGGCACGACAGCTGAAGATGCAGAAAATATAAAGGGGTTGGCAAGGGCCGGTTTTGACAAATATAATGTATATCCTGAATCCGTTCAACGGATAGAGGAATCTATAATATATATGGCAATGTCAAAGGGAGAAAAAGTTCTTGTAGTCTATGGAGACGGTGGTCTATATCAAGAGCTTTCGGGAGAAGAAATAGACCTTGGAAACAACAAGGTAAAGATATGCTGCCTTAGCATTGATAACAGCAGGGTAATAAGAAAAGCTATTCCTTTTACAAACCCTGTCAGCCATAGAGGAATGCCAGTTACAATTGGATTGGGTGACAGGCTTGGTATTGCTTCTCCGGGCCATATACGGGCCATCAGGAGGTATAACTTGTTCCCGGTTCTAGCCCAGCAGTCAATACGTGAGTTGACCCTTACAGGCAGAACGTACGAAGATGTATTGGCAGCGGCATCCTGGGCTGTTTTACAAGAAGGGTATACTTCGGGTTTCGGAGCAGACGGCGACCACCTGAAGACGCCGCAGGAAGTAAAAATGGCTCTTGAATGTGGTTTTACCATGATAACCCTGGACTGCTCGGACTATATAGATAACAGTATTGCTGCATTGGAACAGCCTTATATAGACAAACTATATTCCAGTATCCCGGCAATTGAAAAAAGTCGTCTTGAAGCTAAATATCTAAATAGGGAATTTAAGCTTGACAAGGGTTTTATTATAAAGTTTTCCGAATCAGAGTTTAAAAGGACAGTGCTTATTTATTACAAGACAATTAGTTATATTAAAAGTATTTATAATGAGATCATAAAAAGTTATGAAAAAACTGTAGACTTTGAAATATCCATAGACGAAACACTTACACCGACAACGCCCGAATCACACTATTTTACTGCATCCGAACTTAAAGATGAGGGTGTTGAGGTAACAAGCCTTGCACCCAGATTCTGCGGTGAGTTCCAAAAAGGTATAGACTACAGGGGCGACAAACAGCAGTTTTCAATTGAGTTTGAGTTACATGCCGAAATTGCCAGGAAATTTGGATATAAAATCAGTATACACTCAGGAAGTGACAAATTTGGTATTTTTCCTATTGTGGGTGAGAAAACCGGTAGGGTTTTTCACCTGAAAACTGCAGGGACCAGCTGGCTTGAGGCAGTCAGGGTTATAGCACAATACAAGCCTAACTTATACAGGAGAATGCACAGTATTGCTTTGACCAGGCTTGAAGATGCTAAAAAGTACTATCATATAAGTACTGATGCTGCTAAAATTCCCGGTATTGATACTATTAAAGATGAAGACCTTCCGGGCCTTATGGATAATGACGAGTGCAGACAGCTGCTCCATATAACTTATGGGTTCATATTGGCGGATAAGAAAGCCGTTGGTAGAAATGGCTTAAGGGATGAGTTGTATGAATTTTTAAATAGTTTTGAGAATGAGTATTATAATGCTCTGGAGAAGCACATAGGAAAGCATCTGGACCTGCTTGGGTTAAGAAAATAAGTAATGGCGATTCTAATAAAAATAGGAGGTAGAAAATGAAGCCTTTTATGGATGAGAACTTCTTACTTCAAAATCAAACAGCTCTAAAGATATATCACGAGTATGCAAAAGATATGCCTATTTATGATTACCACTGCCACCTAAACCCAAAAGAAATTGCACAAAACAAGAGATATAGAAATATAACCGAATTGTGGCTTGGGGGTGACCACTATAAGTGGAGAGCTATTAGAAGCAACGGCATAGACGAAAAATATATCACAGGGGAAGCCGATGATAAGGAAAAATTTATGAAGTGGGCTAAGACAATGCAGTATTGTATCGGAAATCCGCTGTACCATTGGACTCACCTTGAACTTAAAAGGTATTTTGGGATTGATGAAATATTATCGTCCAAAACTGCAGAAAGTATTTGGGAAAAGTGCAATGACATGCTTCAAAGTGACGATTTTACTGCAAGAGGACTAATTTTGCGTTCCAATGTAAGGGTTATCTGCACTACTGATGATCCACTGGACTCATTGGAGTATCATAAGGCTATTGTAAAGGATACCGGATTTGGTGTAAAGGTCCTGCCGGCCTTTCGACCTGACAAAAGCTTCAATATAGATAAAGAAGGGTTTGCAGATTGGATATCCAGCCTGGGAAGCATTGTCGGGTACCGGATAGAATGCTTTGATGATTTAAAGAACGCCCTATCATCAAGACTGGAATATTTTCACAAATTGGGCTGCAGAATTTCGGACCACGCTTTAGACCCCATTGTGTACAGGGAAGGATCGGAGGAAGAGGCTTCGGTTGTTCTTGGGAAAGCTTTGATGGGGCAGGCCTTATCTATTGATGAGATTGAAAAATACAAAACCCACGTAATGATATTCCTTGGAAGAAAGTATGCAAGACTTGGCTGGACCATGCAGCTTCACCTGGGAACCATGCGGAATAATAACAGCAGAATGATGAGACTTTTAGGACCCGATACCGGGTTTGATGCTATAGGTGATTGGAATTTTGCAAAGCCCCTGTCAAGATTCCTTGATAGACTGGATGAGACTGATGAACTTCCAAAAACAATACTATACAGCTTAAATCCACGGGATAATGAGGTTTTGGGTACCATCATCGGATGCTTTCAGGGTGGAGGAATCCCAGGCAAGATTCAGTTTGGTTCTGCCTGGTGGTTCAATGATCAGAAGGACGGAATGGAAAGGCAGCTAACCGCCCTTGCCAATCTTGGGCTTCTTGGAAGGTTTGTGGGAATGCTGACAGACTCCAGGAGCTTTCTTTCATACACCAGGCATGAATACTTCAGGAGAATCCTTTGTAATCTCATTGGTACGTGGGTGGAAAACGGTGAAGCTCCAAATGATATGGATATCATTGGAGGAATAATTAAAGATATTTGTTTTTATAATGCAAAAGAGTATTTTGGGATTGATATATAGTAGATGAATTTACATAATCATAGAATTATAATAAAAGTGGACTGTATGATGCGTATACAGTCCTTTTTGTAAGCTTCAATATGGTGAATGATGCTACGGGTGCATATTTTGTATTTTATTTTAAATAAGGAAGAAACGTTGCGGAGCAAGTTGAAGGGCTATAAAGTAACAATTGTTGTTGCAATTATATTAAAAATGATTTATAACATTATTAGTACTAAAACTTACGATTAAATTTATTTTTAGAGGGATGTATTGTGATGGTTAAGAATTTTATATTAAACCAAATTGATGTCTTAAAAGGTATAAAAAACAAGACAGCAATAATATCTGTATGTGCCGTTTTATTATTTTTCTTTCTAAATGCTTTTAAAATTACTCTTTTTAATTTTTACATAATACCTACACAAACAGCGGAAGCATTCAAATACAAGTTGACAATGTCGATACTTCTGGTGTTAATAATATATCCGGTGATTCTAAGTATAAGATCAAAAATTGTTTTTATTGCACTTTATATATTGCAGACAGTATATATTTTAGCCAATATCTCGTATTATTTGTATTATCACAGTTATCTTAACATATTGCAGTGGTTTGCACTTTTTAACGAAGGCTTTTTGGCTGTAAAGAATTTTTCTGCCCCTATGAGTGCTAAAATGCTTGTAGCTTTTATTGACCTGCCAGTATTTTTGTTTATTGCCATCAAGTACTCTAATATATATAACGTAAAGAAAAAGCTGCATTTTTATAGACTGGCTACCATCGCCATATCCTTATTAATAATTGTGCACAGCCAGGTGTCAATCCACGCAAAGGGTAACTTTATAACAACCTTGATGAAAGACAAGTACAAAGGTGAATCGCCTATTGTACAATGGTATGGTACAGTGGCAAATAACATTGCAAGCCTTTTTCTAGCAGGAAATGAGAGCCAGCTTATAAGTTGCTTTAAATATGGTAATGATCTGGCAAATGACAAGGACTCTGGTGATAAGCCTAATTTCGTTATTATACAGGTTGAGTCTATGGACTCTAGCGTCATAAGTACAAAATATAAAGATACTCATATTGCTCCTTATCTCAACTCATTGGCAGAAGAGAATATATTTTATCCCTATGTTATGAGCTACCATAAAGGTGGGGCTACATCAGACTGTGAGTTTTCAATTATAAACAGCATTGAAACCCTGGATGGTTTTCCTGCAATAAAGCTTACAAGTTATCAGTATCCTAATTCCATGCTAAAAATGCTTTCTAATAGTTCATATAAGAATGTTGCTTTTCACGGAAATACAGGTGTGTTTTTTAACCGCGATTCTGCATTTCCCAAGATGGGGTTTGATGAGTTTTACGACATGAAGAACATGGGTCTCAAGCATGCGGGTTGGGGAGCACCTGATAAAGAAGTTTTTAATTTTGCAGCAAAAACCATAAAAAAACTTGAGCAGCCTTATTTAGCCTATATAATAACAATGACCAGTCATGGACCTTTTGTGAATGCAAGAAATTATTACAATAACAGCATGTATGATGACATTCAAAATGAGACAGTCAGGAATTATTTTAACTCCATGTCCTATGTTGACGAGTCCATTAACAGCTTTGTAACGGATATAAGGGCCAATTGCAAAAATACCTATATCTTTATAATCGGAGATCATACACCAAGCATAAACACAAGCACATATAAGCAGGCTTCATTTACCATGGACGGTAGATATTTTGAATTTGTGCCTTTAATAATCATAACTCCTGATAATAAAAAGTACAAGGAAGATAAAAGAGTTGCATCATTTTTAGATATTTCTCCTACTATTCTTTATAGCTCCGGTGTACCTTTCGATATAAAATCCGATGGACAGGATTTGATAAATCCGGCTGAAAGTTTTAATAAGATACCCTTTAAAGGCGACGAATTTGACAGGACATACCTGTTTAATGTAATTAAGGATTAGACATAGTTATTAGGTTTGAAGTTGGTTATCTCTAATAAAGGCTGCATATATCGGTATATATACAGCCCCTTTTACATATGGCATAAAACGTTTTTTTGGAAATTTAAAATAAGTGTCATTTTCTATAACTGTTCACAAACTATGCTTATAAGCTCTATTCTTAGCACCTGGACAGCTTCTTCTTTTGGAAGCATAATAAACCTGGACAGGTAATCAATATCATCTGTAAAATGGTCAAGGACTGCTTCCATTGATTTTTTGTCCCCTTTTTGTGCTATTCTCATAATTTGCTCGAATGGCAAAGACTCTGCCGTATTGCTTCTAATCCTTTCTTTTTCCATTTGTTCACCGCCTGTTGGGTAATTTGTAGTTCTTGCGCAACCTCCTTTTCCGTCAATCCTTCAATAATAGTTCTTTGTATCACATATCTGGATTTTTTCCATGGTATTTTCCCTACAAGTTCTTTTACATATATTTCTGATAAAATATCCTTCTCAAAGCCATAATCAAAGGCCTGATAGTCTAAAAGAGAGGCACATTCTCTTACTTGTTGAGTACGGATTTTGTACTGAATTCTCCAGGCTGCCCGTTTTAAAAGCTTTCTGCATAATTCCATTACTGCTTCATCCTTTAAAGACATAAATACCCCCTCCATCATCTAGTCCTAATGTGGAAAACCAATAAACATATAATTATTTCAAAAGTCTTTTGTGTATTAATTAAAATCTTCAGTTTTAAGAAGCTTTGCAGTTGGCATGCCGGAAATGTATGTACCTTAGGTTATATGCACTTATTAAGGTAACAGTTGTCCAATATTTGCTTCTATAATAGTAGTAAAATTTTCAAATGCTTTAACAACCTAATGGCAAAAAAAAAATTAGACACTAATGTAAAATAATGTATAACTCCATTTCTCACAAAGTTAATTTTATGTTGTAAAAAGTCACTTAAAATCTCCTTAGATAATAAGAAGGAGGTTTAGGTTAAATCTAAGCATAGTAAAAATATGAAAGGAGGATACAAAATGTGACTAATCAGCCTTTTAATGATTTCACAAAGGAAACTATAACAAGTATGGTTGAAAGCTCAACTACACAGAATCTGTCAATTTGGGCAATGGTAGTAATACTGTCCGTATTTTTAAGCGCTATGGTAGTAATAATAAAAGTCTTTATGAATTCGTCAGTAAAAACAAATGAAGGATTAAAAATGGTTATACAACAGAGTGCGGAACAGCTGCATATTTTCAGAGAGTCTATTGATAAGATTACCGAAAATTTCAGGTTCCTATCTGAAAGTATAGCCAAGCTGCAGGTTTTTAAGATAGGAGAGGAGGACAAATTTGATAAGCTTATACTTAACTTGAACGATTTGAAACATGATATTTTAGATGTTAACGCAAACATTTTTAAAACAATTATAGATCATGACCGCTCTGTTCATGAGTTTTATTTGTCAGGAGAAAAAAACATGGAAAAGTTTAAAGCCAGTCTTCTGGAGATGAAAGCCTTTTGCAGGGTTCCTTCCGAGAATAGAAAGCGGCTGGGAGACATACTTGTCGAAGACGGTATATGTACTCGTGAGCAGATAAACCAGGCAATAAAAAAGCAAACTCTTATGGAGCTGGATGAAGATAAAAATCTTTAAGATAAAGGGGGACAGTTAGAATGAATGAATACCTGACACCTGAAATGATAAATGCAACGGTTACATTAGTAATTATTCCTATGCTTGCTGTAGTTACAAAGTTTACTGTTGTATTTATTAAAAGCAAGATATCTGAATTGGAACAAAGAATCAGCAACGAAACGCTAACCAAGTACATAAGAATAGCAGAAGATGCAATTGAAACTGCAGTAATTTCCGTAAACCAAACTTTCGTAGATACCATGAAAAAGCAGGGAACTTTTGATCAAGCAGCAATGGAAAAGTCATTTGATATGGCGAAGAATAAGGCTCTTGCCATCATGGGAGTTTCTGCAAAAAAAGCTCTGATGAATGCATATAATGATATGGATGTTTGGCTGGATGGCAAGTTGGAATATTATGTAAATCAAAACAAGAAGCAATGAGTGACAGTAAAAAATTTAATATACTATTTAATTCGGAAAGTCATAGGGGGTGATTTCATTTGGACTTTAAAATCATGACTACTTCAGAGCTAATAAGCTATATAAAAAATTTCAACTGGTCAAGGAAGGTGAAGCAGCTGCATATCCACCATACGTGGAAGCCGGACCATTCATATTACAACGGTACAAACGGAATTGCACTTCAAACGGCCATGTATAAATACCATGTAAATTTAAACCGGTGGAGGGATATAGCACAGCACTTGACACTGCTTCCTGACGGGCAGTGGGTAACGGGCAGGAGTTTTAATACTGATCCGGCTTCCATTCAGGGCTGGAACGATGGTGCATTCTGTATAGAAATGTTGGGTAATTTTGATAAAGGGTTTGACACACTTCAGGGCAGGCAGGCAGAAGCCATGTTTGAATTTTGTGCGTTTTTTGTTGTGCACATGAAAATAGATATCAGAAGCAGTGTTAAGTTTCACAGAGATAATCCTGCAGTAGGAAAAACTTGTCCCGGCAGCGGTTTGGACAGGGAATGGTTTATGGGCCAGCTATATGAAAAGATTAAGACCTTATGCCTTCCCATTAAGGATGAGGAAGACTGGAAGTTAAAGGCTGTTGATGAACTGGCATCTGCTGGAATCCTAAAGGACCCTCAAAGCTGGAAGGAAAAAATAAATGAACCTATGCCTGTATGGGCTGTTTTGGCTATTTCAAATGAAATTTACCAAAAGCTTTCCGAAAGAATTGAAAGTAAAAACCATAACCATACTGATTAATCTTTCTGCTTAAGCGTTTACATAAATAATAAACTATTTAATGGAGGAATGAACTATGAGATATTCAAAAGCACTTATACAAGTGCTTGGCAGGCATGCCTTTAAAAAGTTAAGCACAACGTGCTGCTGCCTGTTATTTCTGTTGATGGTTATTTCTTTGGCAGTATCTTTTTGCACTCAGGTTGTAAATGCTGCCGAAGAACCCCAAGGTGAGTTACATGCTGTTTCACCAATAAGACAACAGATGAAACTATCACAGCCATCGTCGGTAGTGCCTGGGGGGCGCGGGTTTATGCTTCCGCAGACAGTAGCAGCAAAGGACTCTTCGGGTAAGCCTCTTGCTGGAGTCCCTGTTACATTTGAAGTTTCAAGTAATGACTTGATAACTGCCGTTATGAGGGGATATAACAGCAGAGTAATCACAGTCTTAACGGATGCAAACGGCTATGCATCGGCTGCCAACACTTATCTAAGTTATCTGGGAGAGGGATATCAGGTATATTCAAAGTATGCAGGAATAATTCAGACACTACAGGTAAAGGCAAGTGTTCCAGGTTGGAATATTATAACCTTTAATGTAGAAGTGGGAACGGTAGGATCAAACATTATCGATAATACACCACCATTTATTACGGCCAGTGCAAAGGATGATACTGGAAATACTTACATAGCCGGCACATGGACCAATCGTTCAGTGATTGTGCATTATGATGCAAAGGATACCATATCGGATATCAAATCTTGTACACAGGACCAGATTTTCCAAAATGAAGGTGCTGACCAAATCTCCACCGGTACAGCCATTGATAGTGCGAATAATTCTGCCAGTGTTACCTTTGGTCCTATCAACATTGATAAGAATGCACCTGTTACCACTGCTGCAGTGACAAAACCGCAGTATGGTATTTGGAACAACGGAACTGTTACAGTTCAGTTAAATGCAGCAGATAGCACATCAGGAGTAGAGTCCATATATTATAAGCTGGGTGAGGGTGCTCCTATAAAGACAAATGGGAGCAGTGCTTCAACAGAAATTAGTACTGAAGGAGCTACTGTTGTTAGCTATTGGGCTGTTGATAAGGCTGGCAATATTGAAACAGCCAAGTCAATCACTGTTAATATTGATAAGACAGCTCCTACAATGACAATAATCCACAATCCTGAAAAAAATGAAAAGGGATGGAACAACTCTGATGTTACGGTAACCCTTACCGCAGCAGATTTGTATTCGGGTGTAAAGGAGATCCATTATAAAATAGGCGAAACAGGGATAGAACAAACAATCCAAGGAGGTACTGCTTCTTTTAGCGTTAATAAGGAAGGAATTACATCCATTACTATGTGGGCTGTGGATAATGTTGGCTATACAAGTAATGTTGAAACAAAAGAAGTGAAAATCGATAAAACATTACCACTGATAGAGGCACCGGCAGATATAATTATTGAAGCAACTGACGTAAAATCGCCTGTAGATATAGGTACAGCATATGTTTCGGATGTTTCTGATTATATATTGACAAGTAATAATCCGGGAAGCTTCCCCATAGGCAGTACCACAGTAACATGGGAAGCAAGGGACACAGTGGGGAATGTATCATATGATATACAGGTCATTACAGTAAAGGATACAACAAATCCTGTGCTTACCATACCTAAGGATATGGTGGTTGAGGCAACTGGAATAAGGACGCCTGTGGTTATCGGCCAGGCAACAGCAACAGATATATTTGAAGTCACTGTTACAAATAATGCTCCTATGGACTTTCCATTAGGCAAAACACAAGTTACATGGACTGCAAAAGACGCAAACGGCAACACAGTCACGGCAGTGCAGAATATAACCGTAGTTGATACCATAAAGCCTGTACTTTCTATTCCGGCAAATATAGTGTTGGAAGCTACAGACATAAGAACGCCTGTACAAATAGGGGCAGCAACAGCGACAGATATATTTGATGTGACTGTAACCAATAATGCACCGGCAGACTTTTGTTTCCCTGTGGGAACAACGAAAGTGGCATGGAGAGCTGCAGATGCTAATGGTAATGTAGCGTTTGCTGAACAGGAAATAAGAGTTGTGGATACAACCAAACCAGTATTGGAAATTCCTCAAGATATAACAATAGAAGCTTCGGCACAAAGGATGAGTTTAGTAATCGGCCAGGCAACAGCAACAGATATATTTAACGTAACTATCACAAACGATGCACCGGTAGATTACCCTGTTGGAACAACAAAAGTAACATGGAAGGCCACTGATGCAAATGGTAATATTACTTCAAAGGTGCAGTATATAACAGTTACTGATACTACCAAGCCTGTGCTTACAGTTCCTAAAGATGTTACAGCCGAGGCAACAGGAGTGTCAACACCCGTACAAATAGGCACAGCAACAGCAGAGGATATATTTGATACAACCGTAAAGCATAATGCTCCCGAAGTTTTTCCAATAGGAACAACAGTAGTTACATGGACTGCTACAGACGTAAACGGTAATGTCACAACTGCAATACAGAATATAACTGTTGTGGATACAACGAAACCCCTGCTCTGGGTGCCGCTTGATATTACGCTGGAGGCAACAGCAGTGATAACTCCCGTAAATATAGGGACAGCAACAGCAAAAGATATATTTAGTACAACTGTAGACAACAACGCACCGGAAGGTTTCCCTATAGGAAAAACGGAAGTTATATGGACCGCTACAGATGTAAATGGAAATACTACTTCAGGAATTCAGAATATAACCATTATTGATACAACCAAACCGTTACTTACATTGCCTAAGGATATAACGGTTGAAGCAACAGAAATAATGACGCCTGTGACAATCGGGCAGGCAGCAGCAACAGATATATTTAAAGTAACCATAACAAATAATGATCCGGTTCATTATCCTGTTGGAACAACAGAAGTTATATGGACAGCAACCGATGTAAACGGAAATGTCTCTACCGGAGTACAGAAAATAACTGTAGTGGACACTACCAAACCGTTACTTTCAGTGCCGCTGGATATTACTGTTGAAGCAGATGCAGTAAGAACACAAGTAGCAATAGGTAATGCGGAAGCTATAGATATATTTAAAGTAACAATTACAAATGATGCGCCAGCAGACTTTCCTGTAGGAACAACAGTGGTTACATGGACTGCTGCGGATGCAAACGGTAATATAAGTACGGATAAGCAAAATATCATTGTAGTAGATACAACAAAGCCGGTTCTTACCGTACCTGAAGATATAACCACAGAGGCGACGTCAGTAAGTACATCTGTATATTTAGGGCAAGCAACAGCAACGGATATATTTGAAGTAACAATAATCAACAACTCACCTGACGGTTTTCCTCTTGGGAAGACAGTAATTACATGGACAGCAATAGATGCAAACGGTAATATAAGTACAAAAGAGCAGAGCATAACTGTGGTAGACACAACAGCTCCAGTACTTACTGTGCCTGAAGACATAACAGTGGAGGCAACTAAAGTAAGGTCACCTGTGGATATAGGTATGGCAACAGCTACAGACATCTTTGGCATAGAAATGATTACAAATGATGCACCTATAGATTTCCCGCTAGGAACTACGGTTGTTACATGGACAGCAATTGATGTAAACGGAAATGTAAGTTCAAAAGCGCAGAGAATAACTGTAGTAGATACGACAAAACCTGTAGTGATTATTGTACCTGGAGATATAACAGCAGAAGCAACAGGGCTGATGACACCTGTGGATATCGGAGAGTTAGTAGCTGAAGACATATTCGAGGTAATAGTTACAAATGATGTTCCATACATTGGTGAACCAATAGGTACAAATGTGTTTTACTTCCCATTAGGGACTACAGTAATTACATGGAATGTTACTGATGAAAATGGTAATGGAGCTTCAATGACACAAAGAATAACTATAATAGACACAACAAAGCCAGTGCTAACAGTTCCAGAGGATATAACTGTAGAGGCGATGGCTATTAGGACACCGGTTGATATAGGACTAGCAACAGCAACGGATATATTTGTGGTAACTATAGATAATGATGCACCAGCTAATTTCCCTATAGGAACAACAGTGGTTACATGGACTGCTACAGATGCTAATGGTAATGTAACTATAGATACACAGAATGTAACTATAATAGACACAACAAAGCCAGTGTTAACAGTACCGGAAGATATAACTGTAGAGGCGACAGCTATTAGGACACCGGTTGATATAGGACTAGCAACAGCAACGGATATATTTGATGTAGAAATAACCAATGACGCACCGGTAGCCTTTACGATAGGAACAACAGTGGTTACATGGACTGCTACAGATGCTAATGGTAATGTAAGCACAAAAGAACAGAGAATAACAGTAGTAGACACAACAAAGCCAGTATTAACAGTACCTGAAGATATAAGAGTAGAAGCTACTGCTGTAAGAACGCCAGTAATAATTGGTCAAGCAACTGCTACAGATATATTTGAAGTAAAAATAACCAATGATGCACCAGTAGACTTCCCTATAGGAACAACAGTGGTTACATGGACTGCTACAGATGCTAATGGTAATGTAACTATAGATACACAGAATATAACTATAGTAGACACAACAAAGCCAGTGCTAACAGTTCCAGAGGATATAACTGTAGAGGCGACGGCTAATAGGACACCGGTTGATATAGGTCAAGCTGCTGCTACAGATATATTTGAGGTAACTATAGATAATGATGCACCAGTAGACTTCCCAATAGGAACAACAGTAGTTACATGGATAGCTACAGATGAAAATGGCAATGTTACTACTGAAGTTCAAAATGTAACTATAATAGATACAACAAAGCCAGTCCTAACTGTACCAGAAGATATAACTGTAGAGGCGACAGCTGTAAGAACGCCAGTTGATATAGGAATAGCAACAGCAACGGATATATTTGAGGTAACTGTAGTTAACGACGCACCGGTAGACTTCCCAATAGGAACAACAGTAGTTATATGGACAGCTACGGATGCTAACGGTAATGTAAGCATAAAAGAGCAGAGAATAACTATAGTAGACACAACAAAGCCAGTCCTAATAGTGCCGGAGGATATAACCGTAGAAGCTACTGGTATTAGGACACCGGTAGATATAGGGCAGGCAACAGCAACGGATATATTTGAGGTAACTATAGATAATGATGCACCAGCTGATTTCCCTATAGGAACAACAGTGGTTACATGGACTGCTACAGATGCTAACGGTAATGTAACTATAGATACACAGAATGTAACTATAATAGATACAACAAAGCCAGTCCTAACTGTACCTAAAGACATAACCGTAGAAGCTACTGGTATTAGGACACCGGTAGATATAGGTCAAGCTACTGCTACAGATATATTTGATGTAACTATAGATAATGATGCACCAGTAGATTTCCCAATAGGAACAGTTGTAGTCACATGGATAGCTACAGATGCAAATGGCAATGTTACTACTGAAGTTCAAAATGTAACTATAATAGATACAACAAAGCCAGTCCTAACTATACCAAATGATATAACAGTAGAGGCAACTGCTGTAAGAACGCCAGTAACAATTGGGCAAGCAACAGCAACGGATATATTTGAGGTAACTGTAGTTAACGACGCACCAGCTGACTTCCCGATAGGAACTACAGTGGTTACATGGACTGCTACGGATGCTAACGGTAATGTAACTATAGATACACAGAATGTAACTATAATAGATACAACAAAGCCAGTGTTAACAGTACCAGAAGATATAACTGTAGAGGCGACAGCTATTAGGACTCCAGTTGATATAGGTCAAGCTACTGCTACAGATATATTTGAGGTAACTATAGATAATGATGCACCAGCTGACTTCCCTATAGGAACTACAGTGGTTACATGGACTGCTACGGATGCTAACGGTAATGTAAGCATAAAAGAGCAGAGAATAACTATAGTAGATACGACAAAGCCAGTCCTAACAGTGCCAAATGATATAACAGTAGAGGCAACTGGTATTAGGACACCGGTAGATATAGGGCAGGCAACAGCAGCAGATATATTTGAGGTAACTATAGATAATGATGCACCAGTAGACTTCCCAATAGGAACAATTGTAGTCACATGGACAGCTACAGATGCTAATGGTAATGTAACTATAGATACACAGAATGTAACTATAATAGATACAACAAAGCCAGTGTTAACAGTACCAGAAGATATAACTGTAGAGGCGACAGCTGTAAGAACGCCAGTTGATATAGGAATAGCAACAGCAACGGATATATTTGAGGTAACAATAACAAACGACGCACCGGTTGATTTCCCAATAGGAACAACAATAGTCACATGGACAGCTACAGATGCAAATGGCAATGTTATTACTGAAGTTCAAAATGTAACTATAGTAGATACAACAAAGCCAGTCCTAACTATACCAAATGATATAACAGTAGAGGCAACTGCTGTTAGGACTCCGGTAGACATAGGAATACCTTCAGCAACGGATATATTTGAAGTAACAATAACCAATGATGCACCAGCTGATTTCCCGATAGGAACTACAGTGGTTACATGGACTGCTGCAGATGCAAATGGTAATGTTACTACTAAAATACAAAGCATAACCGTAGTAGATACGACAAAACCAGTGCTAATTGTACCTGAAGACATAACTGTAGGTGCAGTTGGTCCAAGGACTCCTTTGTCAATTGGTACTGCAACTGCAATGGACATATTTGAAGTAACAATAACCAATGATGCACCGGTTGATTTCCCAATAGGAACAACAGTGGTTACATGGACAGCTACAGATGCAAACGGTAACGTTACTACTGCTGTACAGAATGTAACAGTTATTCAGAAAGGAAAATTAAAGTTAAAGGCCTATAATAGCGACAGAAGATATAGAACCAATTCAATAAAGCCGTATATCAAGCTTGAGAATGTTGGTGATAGTGCAATTAACCTTTCTGATGTAAAGATAAGGTACTATTATACCGTAGATGGAGAAAGGAAACAGAACTACTGGTGCGATCATGCAGCATTGAATAATCCTAATAGTTATAAGAGCATAAGTTCTTCTGTTAAGGGAACCCCTATAAAGTATGACAATATGTCAGACTGTGATTACTATATTGAAATAAGCTTTTCCAGTGATGCGGGAACCCTTGAACCTGGAGGTACAGTTATTATTCAAAGCAGGTTTGCAAAGGAAGATTGGTCAATCTATTATCAGACAAACGATTATTCCTTTGACAGAAGGTCATTAAACTATGCAGATAATGACAATATAACGGTATATATATCCGATGTTCTGGTTGGAGGTACGGAGCCACAATAAAAACAGATATAGTATAATTTAAAGGAACTTAAAATGTAACAGTCAAGTATATACTAACTCCTTCCTGGTAAGAAATAAATATCAAACTGGGGAGGAGTTAGATCTTATTAAAGCTGCTCTATATGTTATCTTTATAAACCTACCGAATTATAGAAAAAAATCGCTTGTTAATTATTTCCCATGAGAAAAGTAAGCAACTCGAATAGGCGGTTGTAAAACTCACTTCAACTCTTACTTTATATATGAATAACTATATTTGCTGTAAGATATCAAACACTTCCAAACAAGCTTTTACTTTTTGTGCATATTTGGAAGTGTTTGATATCGAGATTTTTAAATATGAAATAATGCCTTGATAGAAAGGGGAACGGGCAATGAATTCCATTACAGCAACGCAGAAGCACAGTAAAAGTTCTTCCAATGAGAGCACTAAACTTTTACAAAGTTCAGTTAATGTGAGGGTTCCGGCTGTGCGAAAATCGGATACTATGGAAATAATACAGCGTGTCCGAAGGAATCCGAATTCCCTGACACGTGACGATATAATTCAGCTCCAAAATACTATTGGAAACCGGGCAGTTATGAAACTACTGTCTGAAATAAATAACATGCAAGAGAAGCAAAAAGACGCTAAACAGGTACAGTCTGAACTTGATACTACAAAGGTGAACGAACAGCCAAACGTACAGGAAAAAACAAAGGAAAATACTATAGAGACTGCATCAAATAGTGAAAAAGATTTAAGGCAGGTAACCATAAAGAATGAAAAACAGCAAAAAGAAGCTGAAAACAGCGGAAACGAAAATACTGATAAACCGCGTGAAGAGAAGCCGGCAGAGGCAAAACCTGTCCAGGAGGACCAGGAAAAAGATAAGAAAGAAACTGTGCAGGTATTTGGAGAAGTAGTCGAGACTTCAGTACAAAGCCCTGAAACTCCAGTAGATAAAAATATGAAAGCAGCTCCACAAAAAGAAGAAAAGGCATCTGAAAGCGGTAAACAGACAGATAGCGCAGCAGGCGGACAACAGCAAAGTGCTCCTTCTATTGCCAACCTTGAGCTATCAAGTGGCGAAGCTATGGACAAAAAAGCTCCTTCCAAAGCTCTAAAAGTTACAATTAGTGCGGAAAACCCGGGTCAAGTTATAGAGCAACTTGTAAATGCTCCTCCAACAGCTGTGATGGATGCATATTCTCAAGCAGTATCTGTTTCTGCCGGTGCCCTTGAAAGTGAGAGGATAAAGACACAAGAAATTATCCCTGCTGTACCGACTCCAACAGGACTTGCTCCTAAGGAAGCTGCAGGTAGAGACAAAAACAAAATAAACCCGGTCAATTATGTAGCTCCAGAGAGATTTAAGAGCGAACAATCCGGCGGAAACGTTAATAGAATAATGAGTGATTTCAATGTGAGTGCAAGTGCGGAAGACATTGAATCAAACCCGGATTCTATTATGTCGGAAGTGAATAACTACACATCACAGGCACCGGAAATAAGTATGACTGGTGAAGCAGACCCAACACAAGTAGACGGATTTAAGAATGAGTCTGCTCAAATGGTAAAAGATGCCCAGAGAACAGAGTTGAGTCAGGTAAATAGTGAATTTGGAGAGAACAGTATATACCCACAGCCTGACAACACAGTTTTAAAAGCAAGGAAATCCATACAAGCTGTTACTCCACCTTCTGCTGAAATGCTTCAAATTATACCGGTTCCTGATGTTGTAAAATTAGAGCTGGATCAGTCACTGGCTCCCGAGCTACAAAAGAGAGTTGGAACTAAGACAAATGAATACCAGCAAGGAAAAACAAAGTTTGATGCTGATGTTATTGCTGCAAAGACAAACACGGATTCACAGATTAAACAGTTAAAAGCTGATACAAAGGACAAGCAGCTTACTGAACAAGCTGCGGCGAAAGCCGAAGTAGAGGGCTTAAGAGGCGAGTGGAGAAATGAAATAGATCAGGCAGTATCAGAGTATGACCAGCAGGCAGATGCAAGATCAAAGGAAAAGAGACGTGAAATAAGCGATATAAAGGAACAGAAGGAAGGCGAAGTAGAAAAAGAGCTGGATAGTGCAGAAAAGGAAGCTAACAAGGAATACAAAACTGCAAAAGAAAAGGCTGATGAGAAAAAGAAAGAAGGCGAAAAAGATAATAGAAGCTGGTTGGAGAAAGCCTGGGACTGGGCTAAAGAAAAGGTTCAACAATTTGTTGACAGCATAAAGCAGGCCATAACCTCCATATTTGATGGACTTCGTAAGGCAGTAAAATTCATACTTGATAAGGCAAAACAGGCAGTAACGGCCATTATTGAGATGGGTAGAAAACTAATCGTAGGCATCATAAAAGGACTGGGTACAATCTTGAAGGGGCTTGTAAAGATAGTATTTGCAAAGTTCCCGGCAATAGCTGATAAAATATGTGGCAAGATTGACCAGGTTGTAAACAAAGCAGTCAATGCTGTAAATAAAGCTGCGGATTTACTCAAAAAAGGTGTTTCTGCTGCACTTGATTTCTTTGCAACAACGTTAAACGGATTATTTAGCGTAATGCAGTCATTCTTCAACGGCATTATATCCGATATAGGTAAGATACTTAGAGGGGAATTTAAAGAAGTATTTGAAAAATATCTGGAAGGTGCCATAATTGCTGCAGAGATAGCAGCAGCTTTTGCATCTGGTGGCGGAAGTATACTGATTCAAATTGGGGTATGGCTTGGGAAAACACTTCCGGAGCTTTTCCAAAAGCTAAGCGCCGTAAAGAAGTTTGTTGATACCATTAGAAATATTAAAATTGAAAATATAGTGCAGCTTTTAGAACCTGGCAAGTTAGGAGCTTTTCTGGCAAAAGGGTTGTTCGGAGAACTTCCTGGGCTTCCTGTAGGTAAGGATGAAGGAGAGGACAAGGAAAAGGAACCAGCAGGCGGACGCGAGGAAAGAGGATTATTAAAGGTCTTTAGTATACTTTCAGGTATTTTCAACTTCCTTAAAGGTGCTTATGGTAAGGTAGCAGGTGCTGTAAACAAAGTCCTGCCTATTATAAACATAACAAACAAACCTTGGTTTGAAACATTCAGTGCGATTTATGCTGCAGTGGTAAAAGCTTTAGAGGTATTAAAGAACCCTGCACAAATGTTAGCAGAGGGCACGGGTAAACTCAAGGAATCAGTATCTGGATTCTTTAAAAGCATCAAGTCAAAAGTTGTAGAGACTGCAGAGGGACTTAAAGAGAAAATTATGCTAATAGGGAAACCGGCACAGCTTATGAAGCTTATAGCAAACAAGGCTGTGGACATGGTACTGAACTTTATAATTACACATCCACCGTCAGCCCTGATAAAAGCTGCTTTTAAGGTAATTGAGGCCGCTTCCGGCAAATCTGTCATAGAGCTTGTAAGACAGCATATACCTTTTGCAGACAAGCTTATAAACAAAATAGCAGAATCAGGTCCAGTGAGGGCACTGCTGCAGCCTCTGGAACAGCCGGTGAAAAGTGTTGGCGGCATGATAGATCAGGTTTCGGAGCAGGCCGTTGGCATGGTTGATGAATCAGAGAAAAAAGCTGTCAGCAATTTCGGAAGCAGTGAAAAGCTGCTGAAGGAATTGGTGGGAAATAATTCGGGAAATAAAAGTGAAGACGGTTCAGGTTCCGGCAAAGAAGGTGGAGAAGGCGGAGAAGGCGGAGACTTCCTCGGTTCTTTAAAGAGTGGTGTTCACAAGCGAATGATGAGATTTGGAGAACTTAATCTTTTGAAGAAGGGAACCAACTTTTTAAAGAATACAGTAAATGTGGTTAAGGGATTAATTCTTGGCCGGAAGATTAACTTTAAAATAGACAGTGAAAGCCATCAACTGTGGGTAGAAAAGCGAGGTTCAAAATTAGCTGTTATGATGGCAAGTAATGAAGAAGAAGTTTATAGAAAAATAGAGGAATTTAGAAGTCTTGTGGCGAATATAGAGGGCGATGCAAAAAAGGATTATAATGACAAAATTGACAAACTTGTAGAAATTTATAACAAGCTTAAGTTATCAGAAACAATGAAGGATGGTGATAGGGAACAACTACTTAAGGAAGCAGCAAAACAAATAGCTAATATTGAAAAGGCTTTAAAGGGAAGAAGAGTTAATTTCGGTGAACATTTGAGAAGCTTAATTGGTGACCCACCTAGTGGTATGATTGATCCACACGCGCATCACATATTATTTAAAGAAGGCCACGGAGCTACCCAAAAAGCTCTTGTCAAGGAAGGGCAGGCGTTATTAAGGAGGTATAATATAGACCCTATTATGGGGAAAGAAAATCTTGTCTGGGCACCAAACAGAATTAAAGGACAGCATAATACTGATGCACTTAGAAATGTTGTTGATAAGCTTAAACAGGTTGAGAATGCTGGCGGTGACCGTGATGATATCGTCAAAATGCTCAGAAAGTTGGGAGAATTAGCTGCAGAGAGGAGATAAAAAGAATATGGATAATGTACAGATTGCTAAGGAAATTCGTACTGCTATCAAGCAAGGCAATGTCGAAAGGGTTAAGACATTAATTGGTTCTGATGTTGAACGTTTAAATATGATGACACCATTTGGAACTTGGCTACATGTTGCTGCATCAGAAGGAAAGCTTGAAATTGTGAAGTGCCTTATAGAGTTAGGCGCTGACGTAAATAGGCGTGGTGGTGTATTTGACGCTGGGGCAATAAAGGAGGCGGCTTCTGAAGGTCACATAGAGATTGTTAAGTATCTGCTGTCCTGTGGAGCTGAAATGGATATGAGCGAACCGGAAAGGAATCCATTGTTTGGTGCAATTTACGGGGGGCATGTAGATGTTGCAAGGCTTTTGATCGAAAGTGGTATTGACATTAATGTTAAATACACCGGAAAATCCATGAAGAATATGGATGCATATGCCTTTGCTATCGAAAGAGGTCAAAAAGAAATTGCTTCATTATTAGAAGCTAAGCTATAAATTTAAAAGTGAGAGTCAAGGAACCGTCCCTTGACTCTCTTTTATCTTACCGGCATAATATAGTTAGGGGTGGTTATTATGCCGAGGCAAAAAAGAAGAATAAGCAAGAGTAGTACATATCATGTTATGATCCGGGGAAACGAAAGAAAGAAATTATTTTTTGATGATGAAGACCGTGCCAGATTTATTAATATCCTTTATGACAAAAGCAAGGACAATAGGTACATTATATATGCTTATTGCCTTATGGATAATCATGTCCATCTTCTTATAAATGAAGGCAGTGAAAGCATTTCTACCATAATGAAAAGAATCAATGTAAGCTATGCCTATTACTTTAACAGGAAATATGGAAGGATAGGACATCTGTTTCAAGACCGTTTCAAAAGTGAAGCTGTAGAAGATGATGCTTATTTGTTGGCTGCTATAAGGTATATACATAATAATCCTGTAAAAGCCAGTATTGTTAATGATGCAATCAATTACAGGTGGAGCAGCTACCATTTATATATTAAAGGTAATCAGAATTTGGGTACTATTGACACAGATTATATACTTGAAATTTTTTCAAAAGATAAGGCTAAAGCAATAAGACAATTTATCGAGTTTACCAGCAAGTCAAATGACGATAGATTCATAGAATATATTGAAGAAGATTATACCGGGAAGTCTATTTTTAACGAAAAGGATGCTAAAGTGTTTATATTGAGCTATTTGAACGAAAGTAAAATCACATTGGAAGATCTTAAGGACAAATCAAATATTAAACTGCGAAATAAACTGATACTTTATCTAAAGAACAATTCAACATTATCGATCAGGCAGATAGCAGATAATTTGGCTTTAAACAGAAATATAATTCAAAGGACAAAATGAGTCAGAGAACCGTCCCTTGACTCGAACCGTCCCTTGACTCGGACGAAAAAGAGCACCTCTATGAGGCGCTCTTTTTCTGATCATGTGGGAAATGGATAAAGCAAACAGTCCGGTTTACGACAGTATCTTTAACAGCTGTGGTAATAAGGATTCCACGTCTTGCTTTTGTATTACCAGTATAATTGTAGAATCGTTCTTAAAAATGTTAGCATGACTGGCATATGAGGATGCATGAATTTCGGTATCATGGGGCAGATCATTGCTGGATACATCTTCAAGAAAGTCTTCTAAAGCCTTCTTGGGTGTATTCAGGAATTTCTCGTTATATATTTTGTTAAAAGCAGCTTGCTCCAACCATATTAACTTGATAACAAAATCTGCATACTTTTTATTATCAAACAAACTTATTGTCCCATTATCTATATCTATAACCTTATATTGCTGAATAAGCTTGTCTAATGCCTGAGCAAGTTCTTCTAATTTCTGGGTTCTTTTTACCCTTAATGGGGTGTCCTCATTCTTTTGTTCAATAATCTTTTCTTTTATAAGTTTATTTATTATTATTTGAATTTCATCATCAAAGAGTCTATACCCTTTCTTTTTACATTTTAGTTTCTGACTGAAAGTTCCATCCCACACATTTAGTATTTTAGCTGCTGTAGACTTTTTTATGCCTAAAACCTCAAATACTTTTTCTAAAATTTCTCTTCTCACTGATTCTCCTCCTCCCCTTGGCTCCAAATTGTTTCGGTTGTACATTTAACTGATTTAATGCTAGCTATTATGAATGGATGACTAGAGGTTGCGGCTTATTCAGGCATAAGGAAAATAATTTGCTATTCCAGTACTTAAAATACTAAGGTCTCTTTCAAAGTACTGAAATATTTCAGGGTGATGTTAACCTCCTTTGTGATTTAATTTTAAACTCCTGTAAGTTACCAAATAAGTATATATAGATAAGTAATATAATCAATGTCCTGGCTTTAACGCCGCCGATACCTTTGAGCTTTAAGATTCATTAATGTACAGATAAATAATGCTAGTGATTTTTAACATAACAAATTTCCAGTCACTTATAATGTTAAAAATGCACTTCCTATGTTTGTGCCTCGCATGCTCTAGAAAAGAATTATGTTACAAGGCATTAATTATTTTGAAAAAAAGTGTCCACTAATAATTATATAACAAAAATCAGTTAGTTAAATTACATATTTATTAAAAATTTACAAATTTCATTTTATTTGGACGGTAATTGATTAGATATATTTTATTAATTACATGAATTTTACAAAAAAGTC
>JBMOLK010000266.1:0-5745 GCA_049325575.1 Bacillota bacterium
TACCCTAACTACGTATTAGATTAGCCTTTACATTATAACATAATATTTTTTGAAAATCCAATATATAGGCTAAAATTTTTAAGGTACTACATCTAGAGGCGTAAAATTCAAATAATCGGCAGAGATAAGATAAAACCCTATTCCCGCAACATTTCCGGTAATGGCACTCTTAAAACCCATTCCATGCAAATGGCCATATAGACACTTTTTCACACCGTATTTCCCCATTATTTCCACAAATTCCGACGGTTCTCCCGCAGAGTTAAAGGGAGGATAATGCATTGCGACAATAATATTACTGTTTTCTCCTGAAGCTGCAGCACTCTTTAAGGAAAGCTCCAGCCGCTGAAGCTCCCTTTCATATATCTTTCTGTCCTCCAGGCTAAAATCGTCGTCCCCTGGGCATTTCCATCCTCTTGTACCGCATACCTTAAATTCTTCAATATTAAAACTGTTGTTATGCATAAAGCTGATTGTCTTGAAACTGTGTTCCTCCAAGAACTTTTCAAGTTTGCTCATGGTTGTCCACCAGTAGTCATGGTTGCCCTTTGATATTATTTTTTTCCCCGGCAGAGCATCGATAAATTCAAAATCTTTGACTGCCTGGTCAAGATATGTGGCCCATGAAATGTCACCGGGAATGATAACGTAATCACTGGATCCTACCTTTTCCTCCCAGTTTAATTTAAGCCTCTCCATATAATTTGACCACCTGTCGCCAAAAATATCCATAGGCTTATCGATGCCATATGCCAGATGAAGATCTGAAATTGCAAATGTAGCCATCTATTCTAACTCCTACTGCCTGAAATATTCAAATATCTTGTTGGCCAGATCCCTGTTGATTCCTTCCACTGCCGCCAAATCATCAACTCCGGCCGTTTTAATATTCTTTACCGAACCAAAATGTTTTATAAGTGCCTTCTTGCGCTTTGGCCCTACCCCTTCAATATCATCCAGGACAGACCCGGTATATCTTTTCTTCCTAAGTTTTTTATTATATTCTACAGCAAACCTGTGGGCTTCATCCTGTATGGCAGTTATGAATCTCAATAAAGTAAGATCTTTTGATAAATCAAACTCCTGCGCTCTTGAAACCAAGCCTCTTGTTCTATGGTTTGAATCTTTTACCATTCCGTAAACAGGAATGTTTACATTAAGCTCCTTTAAAATGCTGTTTACAGCATTTACGTGTCCTAATCCTCCATCTGCGAGAATCAGGTCAGGAAGTTTGCTGAACTTTGTCTTTTCAACACCTGTTTCACTCTTCTCTGAAAGTTCTTTCTTTGCATGACTAATCCTCCTATAGATCACTTCCTGCATGCTAGCGTAGTCGTTTTGACTGTCAATTGACTTAATTTTAAACCTTCTGTATTCACCTTTAGCAGGATAGCCCTTCTCAAAGACCACCATGGATGCAACCATCTCTGAAGCTCCTGTATTAGATATATCATATGCTTCTATCCTTTGAGGCAAATGGCCAAGTTCGAGAAGTTCGGCCAGTTTTTCCATACCTTCTTTTGCAAGTGCTTCTTCATTTTTTATTTTCTCTTTAAATTGATCCAGCGCAATAAGGGCATTTTGGGACACCATCTCTATCAGCCGGAGTTTTTCTCCTCTTCTGGGAACCTTTATATAAACCTTTGATGACCTCCTATCGCTAAGCCATCTTTCAATTATATTAAGCTCATCAATGTCCTCCTGAAGCACTATTTCGTTTGGTACATAGGCAGCACTACTGTAAAACTGTTTTACAAATGAAGTCATAAGTTCGCTGTCGGTTACATCCCCTATACCTTCAAATATGAAGTGCTCTCTACCTATAAGCTTGCCGCCCCGTATAAAGAATACCTGTATGCAGGAGTCGGTTTGACCTTTGGCAAAAGCTATTACGTCCTGATCTTCCATAGCAGTGGAGACAACTTTTTGTCTTTCTGCTATATGCCTAAGGCTGATTATTTTATCTCTTAACCTTGCAGCCTTCTCAAAGTCAAGATTCTGGGAGGCTTCCCCCATCTCCTTTTCAAGTCGCTTTATTATTTCTTCCTGTTTTCCGCCCAGGAAGCTGCATATATCCGACATAAGAGCCCTGTACTCTTCTTTGTTCACATTACCCTGACAAGGCCCCATACATTGGTAAATATAATAGTTAAGACATGGCCTGTCCTTACCTATATCCCGTGGAAATACCTTGCTGCAGGTCTTTATTGGAAACAGCTTTTTCAAAAGATCTATGGTATCCCTGACTGCAAAACCACTTGTGTATGGCCCAAAATATTTTGCTCCATCTTTTTCAATTTTTCTTGTCATCACTATACGGGGATAATCTTCATTCATAGTTACCTTTATATACGGATAGGTTTTATCATCTTTTAAAAGTATATTAAACTTGGGTTTATACTTTTTAATAAGGTTGCACTCAAGTATCAATGCCTCCAATTCCGTATCGGTAACAATATACTCAAACTCTTCAATTCTTGATACCATTGCCAAAACCTTGGGAGTCTGGCTTGATTGGGACGTAAAATACTGTCTCACCCTGTTTTTTAAAACAACAGCCTTTCCGATATATATAATCTCACCGTTTTTATCCTTCATAATATAAACGCCCGGTTTCTCGGGCAGTTTTCTTAGTTCCTCTTGTATATCAAACATTTTCCTCACATCCTGCTTTGTAGCCATCCTGATAATATATCCTTAACATCTTCCAAAGACTCGCTTACAAGTACCTTATCTGCTAACATCCGAGCTTCCTTAAAGCTTATTTCTCTTATAAACTTGTCAATACCTGCAACTGAAGCCGGACTCATACTAAGATCATGTGCTCCCATTCCAACAAGAACAACGGCTGCCAACGGATCTATTGCCATTTCTCCGCAAATGCTTACCGTCTTGTTATTCTCTATTGCTTTATCTATACAATACTTTATTGTTTTTAAAAGCTCAGGTTCAAGATATGACCTTTTCTCAAGGGTTGAGCACTTTCTGCTAAGATCGCAAATTTGATGCAGTAAATCGTTTGTACCTATACTTATAAAGTCTACTTCTTTTAATATGGCTTCGAGGTCATCCACCGCCGACTTGGTCTCTACTACAGCACCGATTCTGATACTTCTTCCAGGGATTGCCCCGTCAGTTGACAACTCTTTGTTGACATTTTTAATCAGAGCTTTTACTTCTTTTATTTCCTCTGCTGTATTAACCATGGGAAATGTAATGCTTACATTCCCAAAACCAGAAGCACGCAGAATAGATCGAATTTGTGCCATAAGCTCCTGTTTTTGCTCCAGTGATCTTTTTATACCCCTGGAACTTCGTCTTAATGATTCCGGATTTATCCCTAAAAACCCGGGCATTTTATCTCCGCCAATATCGGCAGTTCTTATTACCACCGGTTTATTACCCATATCTTTGGCCATTTTCGAGTATATAAGGAACTGCCTTTTTTCATCGGGGATTCTTTTATAATTGATAAAAAGTGATTCAGTTCTGACAAGTCCTATGCCACTGATATTTATCTTCTTTGCCATACTAAATTCTTTTACATTACTTATATTAGCAGATAAACTCACCCTATGTCTATCGGAAGTTAATACCGGATAGTCATCAGCTATGTTATTTCCCTCATTGTCATCTATACAAGCTCTATCATACTGCATCAATTTACAATTAATTATCTCTGACTCGTTAGGATTAACAACCAGAGTGTTTGCAAAACAATCTATTATTGCTATTTTACCTTTTAACTTTTCCATGTCTTCAAAGCTTATAGCACCCAGAGTCGGTATTCCTATGCTTCTTAAAATTATAGCGGCATGTGTGAAATAACCTGCACCTTCATATGCAACAACACCCTGAACGCCCTTTTTACTCAGCATGGCAGCGATTATTGGCGTCAACTCTTCTACTACAACAATATGACTGCTGTTTATCTTTGCAAATTTGGCTTCATTATTACTGGAAATATTCTTAATCAGTCTTCTTCTAATATCATTAAGGTCATGTATACGCTCCTTGATATACTCATTATCGCTTTGTTTAATTTCATCTATGTACTTTTGGATACAGGTGTGAATTGCCTTCCTTGCATAAAATCTTTTTTGTTTTATTGTGCTTTTAATATCTTCAAAGAAGGCCTTATCATCAAGTACTTCCTTATAAAAATCAAATATTCGGTTTTCCTCTTCGCTAAGGATACCTTTAAACCCGTCCTTTAAATCATAAATTTCAATAAATGTCTTGCATATGGCTACCTCTAAACTTGTAATCTGATTTTCTACCTCTGTCTCTTCCACCAGATCATCGGTTATTTTAACATCCATATCTTTAATTGTGACTATCTCACCTATTCCAAGTCCGGTTGAAACAGACTCACCTTTAAAGATTTTTCTACACATAGTTAAACACTTTCCCCCAAGTTTGAAATAAGATATCTTTCCAGCTCTTCAGCAGCCTTTTCTTCGTCTTCACCTTCTGTTATAAGCATAATTCTACTACCGCTTCCAACCCCTAAAGACAAAAGCCCAAGCAAACTCTTGGCATTTGCTTTTCTTTCGTCTTTTTCTATCCATATACTTGATTTATAGTTTGATGCCTGTTGAATAAACATCGCAGCAGGCTTGGACTCCAATCCCGTTTCATTTTTTATTATTATTTCTTTCTTAACCATCTCTTAGACAGCCTCCTAATTAATTTTATTATTATATTTGATAAACATGCGAATTTTTAAGATCCGAATTTTGCTTTATTAACTTCATTTTATAATATTTATATCACTATTTGAAGCATAGGTCCAGAGTTTTTATTGAAATGACCTAAATCATAGGTCAATCATTGGCATACATATGATTGACCTATGTCAGATTTTTAGACCCTGTTTTCATAAATTTTCACAGTTACTTTACTTTTAGTCAAAAACACCTTGATAATTACCGGGTACTGTCGGTTGTTTCTAAACTTGAAATCTACTGAATCGTATGCCACTGTAGCATCTCTTCCTTTTGGAACATAACCCACAGATTTAGAATGTACATGCCTTTCGGTTATATCAAGTCCTCCTCTTTCTGCTGCATTATATAATGTTGAAGATAATTGGCATATGCCTCCGCCTACCCCGTACCCCTTCTTAGGGCGTCCATCTTCTGCTTTTACTATTATGGGTGCTTTTTTGTACCCCTTATCCGCTGTCCTCCTGCCCAAAGTACCGTTGAAGGAAAACTCTTCTCCGGGCTCTACCTTCTCGTTATTTATACAATCTGCTGCCACCTCGATATTGTCCACCCTGTTTTCCTGTTTATCCACTAATGGAGTAGAGAAACTTCCTATCTCAACAAACTTACTTTTAAGATAGTCAGAGGTAATCCCAGGTGTCAGATCCTCTACTATCAAATCCACCCTGTCACCTTCTTTTGCATTAAACAGGGCTTCCCTGGTCTTTTCTATATTAAGCTTCTTTCCATAACTTTCCGGCGTAATTTCCCATTTCTCTTCATCTAGTTTAGCATCTTTAGGTGCTGTGTCAATTTTCTCCGACATCTTTTTGATTATACCATCTACCTGTGACTTTGTCATACCGCCAAGGTTTTGGTTTCCCAAATAAACATCATTCTTTAATTTATTTTCCAAGGGGCTGCCGCACCCAACTAATAATGCTAGCAGGCAGGTTATGAGAAAAGTATATACCATAACTTTATTTTTTTTGGGGTCCTTCATACCAGTCCCTCCCCTCTTTAATATTTTGCGTCT
>JBMOLK010000267.1:0-5566 GCA_049325575.1 Bacillota bacterium
TGTTCTTCTAAGCAGCTTTTTCGCTTCTTCTATCCTTATTGTGTGTAAGTATTCATTAAACTGCATACCTGTACTTTTCCTAAAAAGCCTTCCTAGATATACAGGATTGACATATAGTTGTTTTGCTATGGTCTTTAAGCTTATATCCCTGTTGTAGTAATCCTTAACATAGTATTTCATCTTTGATATGATATCTTTGGTATTGCTTTTTGAGGCTGTATCCGTATAACGGGCCAAAAACATGCAAAACTCGGTAAAATCATTCCTAAGATTATCTATTGCAGTTTTTTTTATACGTTTATTGAATTCCATTATTCTTTGGGAAAGGCTGTCTATATTTCCGTTCATACCAAGTACGTACCTTATTACTTCCAGTTCCAGACTTTCCATATAAATCTCTATTACTTCAGGTGCAGTCATGTTTTTTGAAAAGAAATGAAATACATTTTTTATCCTATTTCTTATCCCGATGGCATTATTCTTTTTGATTTCATTAAGGAGCGTATCCACATCTTCCCCACAAAAATCATAATTTAGAGCTGTATTTCTAATACTCTTGTAAAAAATAATGCTTCCATGGCCTTTAAAAAACTTATAGCACATTGCCAGATCCACCTGCTTGTACAATTTGTCAAGTGACTTTATCCCTTGCATGCCTTCACTTATGGCAATTGATACGCTGCAATTTAAACTATCCTCAATATTGCTCTTTAATTTTCTTACATATTCCTCGATTTCGTTATAAAATCTGAACCTTTTATATACAACGATGCAAAATCTGCCAAGCTCATCTTCAAATATTTTTAATTCAAATCTGTTATTCATAGTTTCTCTTACTATTTTTCTTATAATATCCCTGATCTTAGAAAGCTCAATTTTATCAGAATCACTTCTCCAGCCATCAAAATTATCAATCTCCATCAACATCATTCCTATTTCTTCATCATTTTTCAACTTCAGTATAAAGTTTACACGGTTTATTACAGACTCTTTTGCTTCTCCTTTGATAATTCTATATATTGCATCATCTGCAATAAATCTCAGTTGTTTAATTTTTGATTCATCCTTGTGTCGCTGTTCTACAATCTGTTTAGCTACTTTTTCAACTACTTTGTCTAACTCTTCTTCATCAAGGGGTTTCAAAATATAGTCACTTATACCGTACCTCATGGCATTTTTCACATATGTAAAATCATCGTACCCACTTAATATAATGAATTTTGGCTTTACATTTGAAGCTTCATAAACAGATTCAATAAGCTTAAAGCCGTCCATTACAGGCATTCTTATATCGGTAATTACAAGATGAGGATTACATGTCTTAATTATTTCCAATGCGTCCTCTCCGTTTGCTGCTTCACCGCAGATTGAAAACCCGTATTTCTCCCAGTCTATCATGATTTTAAGACCTTCAAGTACAAAAGGTTCATCATCAACAAGAAGCACCTTTAACACTTAATCTCATCTCCTTAATAAATGTTTAAATATATATTTTATTTTGATGGATTTTACTTGTCTCACATATATATATGCTGGACATGCAGTATATATTTTAAATGAATTTGCTATCTTCAATATATTTTTGCAGTACATTTCTTACTGCATGCTTTCCTGAAATCATTTCTTTAAAATAGTCTTCTATCCTTTGGCCCAATCCAATGTCATAAAGATTTGATCCAAAGAGCTTTCTATTAGACAAAATAGGCTTTAAGCTGTCACCCGCAGAATCAACATTACCAAATTCAATTTCTCTTAAATAAGCTTTAAGCTCATCCATCATGGGGTCAGGACTTAAATCCATATTTTCTCCATAATCGTCTATACTCAGTAGATACCGGCACCATCCGGCAATAACCAGGGGAATTGCTTTCAGGTCTTTAACATCCAATTGGGGATCAGCACAATAAGCCTTTATAGTTTCACCAAATCTTATTGGCATTTTTTGAGATGTGTCTGCAGCAATCCTCTGTGGAGAATCAGGAATATATGGATTTGGCAGCCTCACTTCTATTACTTCTTTTATAAAAGCCTGAGGATCAATTATACCTGGATGAGCAGCAATTGGCATCCCTTCATCATACCCTATTTTCTCCACAAGCATTTTTAGATGCTTATTTCTCATCTCATCGGCTATCAGTTGGTACCCTAAAAGGCACCCAAAAACTGCGAGGGAAGTATGTAAAGGATTTAAGCATGTACTGACCTTCATCTTTTCTGCCAGCTCCACTGTCTTTCTGTCGGCAAAAATAACCCCGGCCAATTCAAGGGGCATGCGTCCGTTTGGAAAGTGGTCCTCAATAACAAGGTACTCTGAAGATTCCGCATTAACAAAAGGTGCTATAAAGGTTTTCTTATCAGTACATACTATCTGGGTGCTTTCAAAACCAATTTGGCTTAAAGCATCCCTGACTTTTTCTGAAGGCCTGGGAGTAATTTTATCGATCATGGTCCAGGGAAAGGAAACCCTGGATGGGTTGTTCAAGTATTGTGAAAAATTACTGTCTACATAGCCCTTATGGGTCCACTTATCTGCCATAAATTGAACAGCACTTTTAAGTATTTCTCCATTATGTGAGCAGTTGTCCATACTGACAAAGGCAATGGGCAGCTCACCGTTTAAATACCTTGTATAAGCCAATGAGGCAATCTTCCCTATAACATGCACAGGTTGTTCGGGGCCGTATTCAATATCATGTTTTACATCCGGCAGGTAATCCCCGGATATGCCTGTCAAACAATATCCCTTTTCAGTGATAGTGAAACTAACCATTTGAAGTGATGGTTCACAAAAAATGCTCTTTAGCCGTTCCCAGTCCCTTGCTCTTGAAATATCTCCAGCAAGGCTCTCCAAGATGCTTCCAACCACTTTCTTATCCAAGCTTCCATCAGGCTTCATAAGTACTAAAAGACTTAAATTATCATAAGGAGTATAAACTCTATCAATAATCTCCAAGTCATAGGTTTCTACAGCAACAATTCCTGTTTCTGCCTTTCCTAAGTTCAATAAAGTTTGCTGCAGAACAGCTAAAAACCCCCTTAGAATATTTCCTGCTCCAAAATGTACCCATGCCGGTCTTTCCCTGGTTGCTTTAATCACTTCTTCCAAGTCAAACCTGGGAAGTTCAATACCCGATCTACTCCATATATGACTTTCTTCTATTGCCTTTTTACTTAGCTTCATCAATGATAATCACCGTCTTTCAGTAATGCCCTATTTACAAAACTTTGTGTTTCTGCATTATAATGTTATGCTCAAATTTCATAGATATTCAATATGTGCGTATAAAATAACGATAGTTTGTAATGTAATATTATTTTCTTGACCCTTAAACAAAAAAACGAAAAGCCTATTACTTTGGTGTAAATAGACTTTTCGCAGGTTATTAAATATAAAATTTCTATAAATTACTTGCTATTTTTCTCAATAACTATAATGCAAGTGCTGTCAGGGAGTCTTGCCAGATTTCTGTTCTCATCAAAAAACTCTATTTTCTGTGACAATGCTATAGTGTAGCCTTCTTGCAGGAAATGCTTGAACTCTATTATCCTTGCCTCTCTGCCCAGCACTGAAGCTATAAATTCCTTAAACCCGCTTGGTGTAAAGTATCCAAACTGCTCCTTCACCTCATGAACATATGATTTTTCTCCCCAGGTATAGGTATATAGGAATTCCATTGCATCATTTACCGGCATCAGTACCTCATTCTGTCCCGCAACAATGTAGTCAATCTCTCTTCCTTTGAAGTCCTTGGCATACCTCTTTAAGAATTCCATACCTTCTTCCGATAAAAACTTAATTATTCTCTTTTGATTTAAAGGCTCAGTCATAATGCCGTCACGGATTATAATTCTTCCACCTTCGGGCAAAACTTCAAATGAACTTTTAAATGCAGCTGCCAGTGTTTCATGATTAAACTTCTTTCCATTGTATTCAATATAAGAGAACAACTCATGCAATATGGAACAAAAAATAATGGTATCACAGTTTCCCTTTTCAATATATTGTCCCAGATTCAGGGCATCGCCGTATAACACATCCCATTTCCTGTTTTCCAGCTGTTTTTTCTTTTTAAGGCTATCGAGGACATTCTGTGCTATATCTACGCCTGCAACCTTCTTCTGTGGATACCTTTCTTCAATAAGATCCATCAGGGCTCCGCCGCCCGGTCCTATGTCAATAACGCTATTTCCTGTGATATAATCAAGAATAATTTTTTTGTAACCTATAGTCTGATTCATGGTTTTAAGATACGATTCCTCTTCATAAAAGCGGTCATACTTATCCTTCCTAAGCCCAAACAGATCAAAAAGCAGTATGATGGCACTCTCATAGAGGACATCGGATTTCTCTGCTTCAATGCAAAAGTCAATGAGCTTACTACCAGCTGCTGAAAACCGAAAGGTAAAAAACACAGTGTCATCCAAATCCTCATGAAACGAAACTTCATGAGCGACATGCAGGTTGTCTTTGAATCTACCTTCCAATATGTCATCTATTGTGATTTCCGAAAGGTATTTTTCAATAATCCGTTTCTTATAGATATTGACCCTCTTCTTTCCTTCATGCTGGTAATAAATATCCTTCATAAGCCGCTCAAAGCTGATGTGTTTGGCCTTCTTTAAATTCACTCCCTGGGCAATGATAAGAAAGGCCTTTATGAATTCCTCAAATGAAAAGTCAAACAATGCAGCTTCCACATACCATAGATCAGCCGTTTCAAGTAATTTATCAATTCTTTCTACAACTCTTGGATCAGAGAGATGTTGTTCATACTCTGCATCAAAGCACTCGCCGTTTCTAATAGATATAGCCCTTAAACGCCTTAGTCTTTCCTTGATTTTATACTGTTCATCAAACCGTCCGCTTAGGATAAGTCCAACTATCTCATCCACCTGTTTACTTATATTCGTCCATATGCCTTCATCAACTGCAGTTACAATACAGCAATTTAGTGCCTTTAGTACTTCTTTCAACTCTAAAGCAGATATTTTGCCATCTTCAACAAGCTGATAAAGGGGTTTATTATCTGTAAGCGGCACCTCTCCTCTTATATACTGACCTACCAACCCATGAGTCAAAATCAGATCGTGTACTATTCTCCTTACATCAGGGTTTGATTCCTTTGATTGCTCAAGATAGATCTGTGCGGAACCAATATTATGGGCAAAGAGGTTAAAGCCCTTTTTTATCCATTGTTTTCTTTGATGTAAAAGTCCGGACTTAGCAACTTCAGACCATTTCAATGTTTCTTCAATTATGTATGTTTGGTATTGACTTAGCTGAAAATTTAAAAGAGCTCTAATAGTTTTCTCTACATAGCTTAATACATAGTTGTTTTTCATTTCCTCAAGAGAGTTAAGCCGCTCCAGATTGATATTCCTCTCTGATGTCAACGCCAGAAACATGAGCCATTTTTCACTTTTAAGAACCTGCATATCACCGCTCTTTAGTCTTTCAATAGCTGCTAAAGAATGCTTCATTAATATACACCTCATCATGATAATAGAATTAGAAAAATTAATTTCTGACGTTTTTTCAGTGTTTTCTCAAATAATATATTTCATT
>JBMOLK010000268.1:0-5552 GCA_049325575.1 Bacillota bacterium
AAGAGATGAGTGAATTTTAGCAATGCAAGTCAAGAATACCTCGCCTTAGGTGTGCTATTCTTTAGACAGGAGGTGAGAGCATGGAGCGCTGGGAAAAGGTAAATGCGGTTCAGCGAATGCAGGATTATATCGAGGAACATATAACCGAGTCAATAACTCTTTACAAGCTTGCAAATGCAGCAGGTTATTCACCATGGCACTCTGCCAGGATTTTTAAGGAATTAACAGGCAAGACGCCCTTTGATTATATCCGGGCCCTTCGGCTGTCCCGGGCGGCTGTTAAACTTAGGGATGAGGATGTTAGAATTGTTGATGTGGCGTTTGACTTTGTATTCGACTCCCATGAGGGCTTTACAAGAGCTTTTTCAAAGCAATTTGGAATGACTCCTCAATACTACTGCAAAAATACGCCACCGTTGAAGCTTTTTATGCCCAGCCGTGTCCGTGATTATTACCTCATAATGCAAAAAGGAGAGGATATTATGTCTAAGAATCCCAATGTTAACACTGTTTTTGTTCAAGTTATCGACCGATCTGCAAGGAAGATAATCTTAAAACGGGGTATTAAGGCAGCGCATTATTTTGAGTACTGTGAGGAAGTAGGATGTGATGTTTGGGGTATACTTACCAGTATTAAAGAAGCTATTTACGAGCCTATCGGGATGTGGCTGCCGGAAAATTTGAGAAAACCCGGAACATCAGTATATGCACAAGGGGTAGAATTACCTTTGGACTATGCGGGGGAGGTACCGGAGGGTTTTGAATTAATTGAACTGCCACCCTGCAAGATGATGGTTTTCCAAGGGCAGCCCTTCGAAGATGAAAAGTTTGAGGAGGCTATTGGAGAGCTATGGGAAGTAATGAAAAACTATAATCCCGAAATTTATGGATTTAAATGGGCGGATGAAGACGGACCAAGGTTCCAGCTTGAACCCTGGGGATACAGGGGCTATATTGAAGCAAGACCCGTTAGGCAGCTAAACACAAAATAAATAACCCATGATATATTTAAGAAAAGGACAGGTCGATATTTAGCCCGATCTGTCCTTTTAAATTACATACTGTTCGAGTTATTGTACCGTAACTTCGTTTTATAAGTTTAACTCTTCAACAGGAAACTTTATTATCATTTTCAAAAGATAGCGCTTCATCAATGTATAGTCCAGACTGTCGATACCTCCGCTGCCATTTACATCCCCAGCAGTTAAACCATTTGGTGAGGGGAACTCTTTTGTGATCCCCAGTATATACCTTTTAACTAATACATAGTCTGTTGAGTCAACCACGCCATCGCCATTTACGTCTCCGTGCTTAATTGAGGGTCCTTCTCCTACTTTTTGCATGTCTGTTTGGAAATCTATACGTGTTATCTGCCCAACGCTATTAAAGCTGTATTCACTTTTGCTGACATATAATTCTCCTGATTCATATTGCATAATAACTTTAAATGTTTTTGGCATAGAACCATAACTGCTGTCAATAAATCTATGTGTTGTTGAGGTGTTATATTTAAGTTCACCCCATAATGAAGGCTTGCGAATATGTGCTGCAAGCCAGCCATCCTCGTAATATTTGTATAAAGGTAGTTCTTTGTAGCTTTCAGGATATTTAGTATTGAAATATTCAAATTTGATATTATTAGTACTCTCATTATCCAATATGTCCAGATAATAAGTACCGGTAGGATGGTTGCTGACCCAAATCTCCAAAACAGGCGTCGGCAGTGGGTTCGCATAAGCTGTAACACTGGCTAGACTAAATAATAAGCTGATTACCAAGGCTGTCAAAACAATTCTTTTCATAGCTATTCCTCCCCTTAAATTATTCTATATTATATGTACATACAAACCTGCAAAAAAAGATGCAAGGTTTGCAGTAAATACATATAAACCAAGTAAAGTCTTCTTCTTGTCCTTAATTAAAATACTGTATAAAGAATACTCAAAAGTAAGTACTACAAGCTCGATACCTAAATATATAATTTGAGTATACTTGTTAAGCGGTGTATAAAATGTTATTAAAACAACTATATGTAAGAATATCTGGGATGCTATATTTGCTGCTAATACGATCTTTAAGGAAAAAATTCTGAATAGTAGTGCAACTGTTAGTTCAACTATGCAAGTTAGTAGAATGTATTTTATAGCAATGGGTAAATAAGCTAGTAAATAATCAAACATTTAACACTTCCTGTAAACATTATCAGTTTTATATACATTATACTATATTCTTTACCATTTGGATTGAATTTTGTTGAATTTTTGTTGAATTATTATTAATTTATTTTACTTACCTTCTAATGCAAGAGTGTTCCAATTGAGTATAAAAATTGATATAATGTGAAAAGGTTTTAGCTTTCATTATAGGCGGGCTATAGGGGATAAAATTTAAATTAAACGGGGTGTGCAAGTGACCGGGCAGATGGCTGTGGTATTTAACCAGATTATCATATTTGCAATTCTTATGGTGATAGGATTTATTGCTGCAAAAACAAAAGTTGTTACAAGGGATGTGCTGAATGCATTATCCAGGTTTATAGTTAAAATCATACTTCCTGCGCTGATATTTAGTATTGTTGCAGGAAGCGGAGTCACGGCCAAGGAGTTTTTAGTTGGCGGCAGATTTGCAATTGGTGTGGTGCTTTGTTTTGCACTTCTTATCCTGGCCGGGATTTTAACAAGTAAACTATTAAGGCAAGAAGGCAAGACCGCGAATATATTTGTGGCTCTTACAACCTTCGGGAATATGGGCTTCATGGGAATACCGCTTATACAGGAAATATTTAAAGAGCCTGCAGCACAGGTTTGTATCTCTATCTATACAATAGTTGACATGGCGCTGCTATGGACATTTGGGGTTTATTTATGCAGCAGGCATCAAGAGAACTCAAATCCACTGGGTGCTGTCAAAAATATGATAAACCCTACCACAATGGCACTATTTATAGCTTTTGTCATAATGATATTTAGAATTCCGGTGCCGGATTTGCTAATGAATACAATCACAGGAATAGGGGGCACCAGCAAGTATTTAACACTGATGTATTTAGGCGGGGTCCTGGCCTATGTTTCTTCGTACAGGATTATTAAAAAGCCTGGTATATTTGTTTTGACAGTAGTTAAAATGCTGATTATGCCAATTTTAGTATACTATCTTTCAGGCTTTTTCCTTGAGCAAGTTCCAAGAGCTATTTTGACAATAATTGTTGGCCTTCCGTCTATGACTACAATTGCCATGGTAGCCACGGCCTATCAATCGGATGATGAATATGCAACCGAAATTATTTTTGTAACTACTTTAGCCAGTTTAATTACCATTCCCATTATAAGCTTTGTAACGAGTGTGATGTGAAAAGGTCTTTAAAGGCTGGACCTTAACTGGAGAGAAGGAAAAGGGGGAGTTGACTTGGTCATTAAAGAGTACCTTAAGGAAAAATGGTTATATTTGTTTGCACTCATAATTTGTCTGCTTAATTACTTTGTTCATTTTCTTTTATATGGTGATATTGTTTATAAGCCGCTGTATATATTTGAAAGTATTATACCTCCTAGTGTTTTGTTAGCTGTTCTTGTGAAAATTGTGTTTTCCGGCTTAAACAAAAAAACAAAAATAGCAAGACTTATATTAACAATCTTATTGGGATTGATTTTAACAAACCCTATAGCCCCCTATTATGGCCATTATTTGAGTATTGATTCCCGGATACCCGTAGATGAGTATAAGATAAAAAAAGTAAACCTGGTTATATTTTCAATTTATTCTTATGATGCTACATCGTATTACGAAGCAGGCGGTGTCAAAATGGAGGGATCAATAAAAAGGGATTTATCCATTGGCGTTTTGGGTTATATTATCACTCTATTTGAAATGGAAGCAATATCTTAGGGATTCCTTTATATACATCTATTACAGTACATACTGTATACACTGTAGACGAAAATATGTTTATTATGTAGAATAGTCACAAGAATCAAATGCAGAGCATATGGATTAATTTTATAGGAAAATTATAAACCCATTAGATGGAGTGATAATAGTGAGTACTTTTGATAAAATTTCAAAAGAGCTTGGGATACCAAGATTCAAGGACCAGATTGAGGAAATACAAAGCAGGTATTTAGCACCCTATGCTACAAAGTCACCTGGAGAAAAAAGCAGACGTTTTGAAGAGCCTTCATACAATTTTGAGACCAGAAGTGAATTTCAAAGGGACAGGGATCGCATTATCCACTCTAAAGCCTTCAGAAGGCTTCTTTATAAAACCCAGGTATTCGTTAACCACGAAGGAGATCATTACAGGACAAGGATGACCCACAGCCTGGAGGTTTCACAGATTGCCCGTGGGGTTGCCAGATCGCTAGGGGTAAATGAAGACTTGGTTGAGGCAATTGCTTTAGGGCATGATCTGGGACATACACCATTTGGACATGCTGTTGAAAGGTTATTGGCTGGTTTACTTAAGGATGAGCATGGCTTCTTTCACAATGAACAGAGCGTAAGGATAGTGGACTGTATTGAATCGAAGAAAGGGCTGGATTACATATACGGTCTAAACCTTACATGGGAAGTCCGAGAAGGGATTCTAAAGCATAATGACGATAGGACAGATGGAATATATCCTTCTCTAGAACCAGAGAGGCCTTCAAGTATAGAGGGACAAATTGTGGCTCTGGTTGATACAGTTGCATATGTATGCCACGATCTGGAAGATGGGATGGGGGCTGGCTTAATAGGTGATAAGCTAAGTAATGGGTTACTTGAGCTAAAGGAGCTTGAAGAATTGTGGGGCATGTTTGACGCACGGCTTGAAAATGGAGTGAGCAGTATAATAAACAGACTGGTTACTGATATTGTTGATTCATCATGGGCCATACTAAGGGATAATAATATTGATACTGTTGAGAAGGTCAGAAGTTTTAAAGATAAGGAGACAAACAACAGGATAATCAGGCTTGGAAAGTATAAGGAACCTTTTAAAAGGCTCAAGAAGTTTGTTATGGATAATGTTTACGGTAGTACTATTACCACAATTATGGATGTGAAAGCTGAAAAGTTCATAAAAGAGATTTATGATTCATACCTGAAGCACCCTAAACAGCTTCCAAACGATATATATAAGAAGTTTACCTGTACATCAAATGATAGTGAGGATTATTCTTATGATGGCTACAAAAACACGCCTTCAAGGGTTCTGTGTGATTTTATTGCATCAATGACCGACAGGTTTGCACTGGAAACCTATGATAAATTGTTTAATCCCCATATGAAAATATAAGTAAGGCGTATTATAGTTATATTGCAGTACTTGGGAGGACTCTTCAATGAACAAATTAATGGGTTTTTTTGAACTCAAAGACTCAGGACTTCCTGCAGTTCCCTGGAAAGTATTTAGTGAAAATGTCAAACTTAATGAAGAACTTTTATGGACAATCCGCACTGCTGTTGAAAAAGGTGAAGACCTAAATCTTCCGCGGCTTGTGGGAGTTAGGGCACATGAGGCTTATGAGGGTGCTCTAAGCCTCTATAATAAATATAAAGACAGGGGAATAATA
>JBMOLK010000269.1:0-5508 GCA_049325575.1 Bacillota bacterium
CACCCACAACTATATCCATAACTATCCCAACAACTACACTCACACCTACACTCACACCTACACCCACAACTACGCCAACACTCTCACCTGCACCTGTACCAACACCTGCGCGAACACCTACACCAACACCTTCCACTATATCCAGGACTACACCGGTTTTTTCAGATGTTTTACCCAAACACTGGGCGTATGAAGCAATAAGGGATATGGTTGAAAGAGGGATAGTAAGAGGCTACCCTGATAAGTCATTCAAGCCTGATAAGCCCGTGACCAGAGCGGAGTTTGTGAAGATCATGGTAGCTGCGCTCAAGTTAGAACAAGAAAATTATACTAATGCATCCTTTAAAGATGTAAGTACTGACCATTGGGCATTCAGGTCTGTAGAATCCGGGAAATTTTATCTGCCTGGGTATAGGACAGTAAATGGTGATTACTACAAGCCAGACGAAGCAGCTGTAAGAGAGGATATAGTGGCGGCACTTGTAAAAGCCCTTGGCTATAGCAATAAAACTCCGGATTATAGTATCCTTGAGCAGTATTCAGATAAAGACAAAATTTCAGAGAACCTTAGAAAGTATATAGCTATTGCAGTTGAACATGGAATAATAAAAGGGTATCCTGCAGGAACTGACGGCAAGCTCACCTTTGGCCCGAAGAGAACATTAACCCGTGCCGAAGCAGCCAGAATCATGGGGACAGCAATTGAAATAGTCTCATCTTCAATTGAAAATGATGGTGAAGAAATCAACTAAACAAAAAAGCCGGATCTCTCCGGCTTTTTACCTTGTATTATTCTTTTTCCAGTGCATCTTCCGAATACTTAATATTTGAATTCCATAAAATCCACTCTTCATAGCCGGCATCATAAACTGCTTTAATTTGCTGTCTTACTTCTTCAGCACCATATTTCTTGAAATTACCGGCCCCTAGCCATGAAGCAGTAAAGTCCTGTAAATAAGGTCTTACCTTTGCCCTGTAATCAGGTACTTTGGCAATTCTATCGTTTGCTCTTTTTAATGTATTATACACAACATTATATGGATCGAGATCAGGTTTAGGAAATACAACTTTGTTTATTGTCTGCCCTGAATAGTAATGAGAAGGATATACCATTGGGCTTATATAATCAACATCTTTTCCGACATATTCAAGATATTGACCTATCTTTTCCGTATCATTAGGACTTTCACATATTATACCAAACACATCCGCAGACAAAACAGCATCAGGCATTTCACTTCTGGCATATGCAAGAAATTCGTTTATCGCCTCATATAATTTTTTATCTCCAGCGCCTGGAAATACCATTTTAGACTTATTTCCATCAGGAAACCGAACATAGTCGAATTGTATTTCGTCTACTCCCTTTGCAAGCGCTTCCTTTGCTATATCAACATTGTATTTCCATGCTTCTTTGTTATATGCATTAACCCATGTCATACCATTATGAACTAAAAATCCTCCAGATGTGTTTTTTATTGCCCAGTCAGGCATTTTCTTTGATATAACCGGATCTTTAAAACATACAACCCTTCCTATCACATAAATTCCATTATCCTTAAACTCCTTAACTACTTCATCTATCTTGTATCTCCTTTGGAAAGTTTGTTTTTCCTTAACAAGGGGAACCTCAGAGGGGTAGCTGACATAACCGGTGTCATCTTTTATATCAATAACATAGGCATTTATTTCTGTGGTTTTTGCCAGGTTTACAAAGTGATCAACAGTACTTTTGTGACTAAGAGGCCATGAGGACAAAAATAAAGCCTTGACCTTTGGAGACTCCGGTGAAGGTTCCGGTGATGGTTCCAATGATGGCTCGGGTGAAGGTTCAGGCTCTGGTGCACTGACAATAGGAGTTGAAGGTTTATCATTTTTGCCTGATGGGGCTTCCTCTATAACCCTGCTGCTGCAGCCTGCAAATGCAACCAATGCTATAGTATACACAACTACTATGAACAGCACTTTAGAATTAAACTTGTTTTTCATATTGACCCCCAAAATTATTAGTTTGGTTATGCCTGAGAAAAAAAACAGAAATCATATAAAGTTTTGTTAGGATAACAATTAATATTATAAATCTAACAAAGATTTTGAAAAAAAACAATATAATTTCTCAACTTAAGAAACGGGAATTTTCCCCACCATATCTGTGTTAAAATGTTTTATTGTAATTTATCAGGGAATTTATCAATTATTTTAAGCAAATATCTCTTCATCAAAGTTAAGAAAAAATGTAGCCGCTGCAAGAAGTGTAAAACTTAGTACAATTTGAACACAGGCTTCCCGGAATAGGAGAGCCTGTGTCGAAACAAAGAAATATCTTAATTATCTATGTAGGTAAAATGTCTTATCTGTTACCTGCTCCCGCAGTTACGATGCTTTTAACATTACTGCCTGGGTCCATAGCATAACTATATGGAGGGTCAAAAACGTCAGAGTTTGGCGCCCAGGTAGGAATCGAAGTATTCACAAATGCATTGCCGCTGTTCCATTGAATTTTCCCTTGATTGCTGCTGGAACTATAATTGCTCCAAGCTTCTCTCTGATTATCGAAATAGTTGTTTTCAACCAGTATCTGACTGTAAACACCGACACCAATATTGTAGTCACTGGAAGAACCATAGTAATTGTTATATACGTGTACTTGCCCGTAACGTACACGCGGCATTCTTTGCTTACATCCACTGTCGTACCAGTTATGGTGCATGGTTACATGAAGCTTTCCAGAATCACCGGTAGCACTATCCGAGTTACCTATGAGGTTTACAAAATTGTGCTGTGTTTGGTTGACGTAACGGAACCGGCACCATGAAACAGTAACATAATCTGATCCCCTTACGATATCCAATGAACCGTCTGCACAGTCAGTAAAGGTACATTTGGTAATGAAGACTTTGGTGCTTTCAGAAACTTCAATACCATCCCCGCTGCCTGCACCAGAGGGATTCGTTATGTTGAGGTTTTTGATGATTACATTGCTGACCCCACTAAGGCGTATATTTCCTATAATAGTACTGCTTGAGTCTTTACCTTGTATGGTTTTGTTGGACTTTACATTAAGTGATGATGACCCTAGATCTATGCTGCCAGAAACTGTGATGATCATTGCCGAAGATGACCCAGCGGCTGATATAAGATCTGATGCATTGGCAACAGTGACTGAAGTTCCGCCAGCTCCGCCGGTTGTACCTTGTGCAAATCCATCAACGCTATTGTCAGTAGGACTTGGTGTAGGTATTGGTGTAAGTGTTGGTTTAGGCGTAGCTGTAGGTGAATTTGTAGGTGTAAGTGTTGGTGTTGGTTTAGGTGTAGCTGTAGGTGTATTTGTAGGTGTTGGTATCGGTGTAGGTGTTATGCCACCAAGGGGTAAAGTTGTAATGATTTTTAATATATATCTTTTTAATATAGTTAAGTCTGTTGAATCAACAGTGTTATCAAGGTTTAAATCACCGTATCTTATCTGATAGCTATCGAAATCAGCAATTCTAAGAACATATCTTTTTAGTAAGGTAAGGTCGGTTGAGTTTACAGTATTGTCTTTATTTAAATCACCATAAAGAGCTGTTCCTGTAGGTGTAGGTATGCTACCAGTAGCTTTAACTATAATAGAATACATGCAACTACCCGATGTAGCGCCATTAGATCCCAGGGACACTAAGGTATTTGCTGCAAAATCCTTTTTATAAAGGCTATAAGATACATTCGTTGCTTCATCATCAACAAGATTATCCCCTGTATCCACCCATCCAGTAAGCCATGAAGGCCTGGATGTAATCCTGTCGTCATAGGCTACATAGACAGAACAGTCTGCTGTAACAGTAAATGTAACTAGCGGACTGCTGGTGTATGCTTTTGAATCATTAGCGGTTCTAATCCAATCACTTCCCAGATATGTAGAAGGTAGTGATTGGATTTTATATGTCCTGTCACCAAAAAGAGTACTTCCAACTTGAATGTTTGTCATTGCCGACCAGTTAGCCGCATTGGCTGTGTCTATCACAGATAAACCCGTGATAATCCCGGCACTTGTTGCCGCTTGGGCAGTATAAGAGCCAAACGGTATAACACCGGTAAATAATGCCGCAAGTATGAAAACCGTAAGCACTACACTGACAATTTTTTTACTTTTTAACATAACAAAGAACCTCCCGTATAAAGATTTTTTTTGTGTCACTCGATCATCTTACCTATTCATGTAGGCATAATATCGAATTTTATTCTTGATATTAAAATTCGGTAATAAAGTATATTTTGTCAGGAATTTTAAAAATATTTACTTCCGAAAATTCAAAATGGAAGATGCGGTGAGAGAAGAGAAAGGGGGTGCTGCTCCCTACTTAAAAGTAGTTTTGCAGCAGCCCCATAAGGGAAGAGAAAAGATCGTGCACTTACATGAAGAAACTCATCTTCTTCGCTTATTAATTCGTATAGATTATTATTTTTTATCGCATTTTTTATGAAATATTAAATTTTTTTTAGAAGAAAACTGATATCTGTATTTATATATTGCAAAATTCCCGACAAAAAAATTTTTCATATCGAATTTTAGTAAGATAGAATTAACATAATTAAATAATGATTGAACGGCCAGTACTTTATTTAGCACGTTCAATATAATTAAAATTGATGATAGTTATAGTCGATAATTCTTTTAGATAAATTGATCTGTAATTTAGAAGAGGTGGTATTTTTGATATATATCTTAACTGTATACAACTCTAATGGGCAAGATTTGGCACATATTATTTTAAGAATTAAGGAAGGGGACAATCAGCTTAGGGAAAAGTTCATAAAAGATTATATTCCTTTTATTGTAAAAGTTCTAACAAGTTCTACCCAGACCAAAATAGATATAAAGAACAGTGATGAATACAGCATTGGCCTGATAGCATTCAACGAAGCTATTGAAAAATATGATGCAAATAAAAACAAAAAGGCATTTAACTTCTTTACATTTGCTACACAGGTAATAAAGAGAAGAGTAATCGACTATTTAAGATTTAATTCAAAAAATAAAATGGAAATCCCATTCTCGTATTTCGAAGAAAGGGATGTTAGTATTGAAGATAAATATCTTAAGGATGAATCATGGGCAAATTTTGACAGAATGGAAGTTTTCCAGGAAATAAATCATTACAGTAAGATGCTAAAGACCTTTGATATTGATATTAATGATTTACATAAGTATACACCAAAGCACACTGACTCTATTAAAATGTGTGTTGACATTGGACGTAAGATAGCAGAGAACAAGGACATCTACAATAAAATAGTTGAAAAGAAATATTTTCCGATGAAGGATTTGCTGAAGTTGGTAAGTGTTCATCCAAGTACCATAGAGAAGAACAGAAAGTTCATATTATCTGTGAGTGTTATTTACCCCCTGTGTTAGGATAGTTGTCGTGTGAGATAAAATATGATAATCTCGTACAGAGGGGAGAGATAATTATGTCTACCAGAGGGAAAAGATTACAAAATACGTACACAGAGGAGCAAAAAGAAGCA